>BNXT01000167.1 GCA_025999775.1 Bacteroidia bacterium
ATAAATATTTCAGATACCTGAAAGCCCCTATGGAGGTTTGGGGACTTTTTGCCCTGCTTTGCCTTTCGGCTTGCACCGACAACTTCCTCAAAGTCTATCCGCAGGGACAATTTACCAGTGCCGACCAGTCCAACGATTGGGTGGACGGGCTTTGCATTGCCGCTTATTCGGCTTTGGCTTGCCCCGAAGACGTGGAACACGCCTTTTATGCGCCGGTAACGAACTGGGTTTACGGCGATGTACGCGCCGAAACCGCCTACAAGGGCGGCGGCGGTGTGGGAGACATTTGGGAATATCACGCTTTTGAAACTTTCACGGGCGTATATCCTAACAATCCGCTGTTAGACCGCAAGTGGTGGCATTTATGCATTAGCGTTCAGCGTTGCAACAACGCTCTGCGTATGCTCAATGAACTTTCGGAAGAAGCCTATCCTGCCAAAAACTCGCGCATTGGAGAGATGCGTTTTCTTCGTGCGCACTTCCGTTTCGAGATGTGTCGACTATTCAACCGTATTCCCTATTTTGACGAAAATTTGCCGTTGGACGATTATGCAAAAGTTTCCAATACTGAATTTTCGCGCGATGAGATTTTGGAAAAACTCGGCGCCGAGTTTGAAGCCGCCGCTGAACTGCTTCCGACTGTGCAGGCAGACAAAGGTCGCGTAACAAAATACGCCGCTTTTGCTTATGTGGCAAAGACAAACCTTTACCGTGCCTACAAACAAAACGACGAAACGCACGCCGTTATTAGCTCGCCCGATGCGGCATTGCTCGAAAAAGCAGTAAATTATTGCGATTACGTGGCTTTGGGCGGTTTCGATTTACTGACAGATTTTCAAAATCTTGACGAAATTGAATATGAACACGGCAGAGAATCGGTTTTTGAAACCGAATATTCCATTGGAGACGGCACTATCAACGGGCGTATAAATTGGTCGAATTTGCTGAATGTGCCGCGCGGACCGGCTTACAGCGGCGATGGATTTTTTCAACCCTCGCAAACACTTGCCAATTCGTATAAAACCGATAAAACAACAGGCTTGCCTCAATTCGACACCTACAACACAGGCACAAATATCTTGCAGGTCAATAGCGTTTACAACAAAACCTACACTGTTGACCCGCGCCTCGACTTTACGCTCGGACGACCGGCGGTACGCTGGAAAAATTACGAACAGGAGCCATACGCAGGCAACTGGGTGCGAGACAATGCCACCTACGGCTCGTTTGCCAACAAGAAAAACATTATTTCACCCAATTCGCCCTATATGGTGCAAGGCTGGCCATGGGGCGGCTCGCCGCTCAATTGGCGCAATATCCGCTATGCCGATGTGCTACTGTGGAAAGCCGAAGCATTGATAGAACTCGGCAGGCAAACTGAAGCGTTGCCCATTATCAACAAAATCAGGGAACGCGCTAAAAACAGCAAATATGTATTGCGGTGGAACAATGCAAGCGCAACCGACTATGCCGCCGACTATAATATCGGTCTGTATGAAGACGGCGTAAATTGCACATGGGACAAAGATTATGCACGTCAGGCATTGCGTTTTGAGCGCAAACTCGAATTGGCGCTGGAAGGCGAGCGTTTCTTCGATTTGGTACGCTGGGGCATTGCTGCCGAAGTACTGAACAACGAGTATTTCTTGAAGGAAAAAACCTTGCGCACATATTATGCAACTTCACAGTTTACGGCAGGGCGCGACGAATATTTTCCTATTCCGCAAAATCAAATAGACTTTGCGCAGGGCGTTTATATGCAGAATCCGGGGTATTGATGAATGTCCAAACGGTTACGCCGAAGGCTGCGTTATCGGCAGCAGTTACGACCATTCGGGAGATTTTATAAAAAACACAACAAATCAAATATTGTATAAAGATGAAAATCATAAAATTAGTTATCGCCGTCCTGTTTTGTATAGGCTCGTTGATTGGCATGGCAAGTTGTTCCAACACTGAAAAATCTGAACAGTTTTCTGTAACTGAGAACGTTGCGATTGATTTTTCTACCGAAAAAAACGTTTTGCTCTTGCCTTGCGAAGACAAGGGCGAAGAGTTGCAGGCGACCATTTGGGTTGATGACAAAAAAATCGACACCTACATTATTCGTATTGCGCAAAACAGCGTTGATTACTGGACGCCTGTCGATTTGTCGGCGTGGAAAGGCAAAAAAGTGTCGTTGAAACTCAACAAAGCCGCTGCCTTTCTCAAAGAGGCGAAACTTGCCGACACTTTCGAGTACGATTACAACGAGCCATTCCGCCCTGCGTACCACTTTACGCCACCCTACGGATGGATGAACGACCCCAACGGAATGGTTTATTACGCAGGCGAGTGGCATTTGTTCTATCAGTTCAACCCTTTTGGTACGCGCTGGCAAAATATGAGTTGGGGACACGCCGTAAGCGCCGATTTGACGCATTGGCAACATTTGCCTGTCGCTCTCTATCCCGATAGTTTAGGAACGATTTTTTCGGGTAGTGCGGTAGTTGATGAAACCAACAGCGCGGGTTTTCAGACAGGTAGCGAAAAAACGTTATTGGCTTTTTATACCCAAGCCGAGCGCGGCGGTCAATGGCAAAGCCTTGCGTACAGCAACGACAAAGGGCGTACTTGGACAAAATACGCGGGAAATCCTGTGTTGAAAAAAGCAAACGCTCCCGACTTCCGCGACCCGAAGGTGTTTTGGTACGCACCTACAAGCAAATGGATAATGGTTTTAGCAGTGGGCAATCACGCCGAATTTTACTCGTCAGCCAACGCAAAGGACTGGACTTTTGAAAGCGGTTTCGGCGCAAACTACGGCTCGCATGATGGTGTTTGGGAATGTCCCGATTTGCTGCAATTTGGCGAAAAATGGGTACTGTTAATCAGCAACGACCGTGTATCCAACGTGCGCCATTCCGCTACGCAGTATTTTGTCGGCTCGTTCGACGGACACGCCTTTACCTGCGATTTTGCGCCTGCCGAACAGCATTGGCTCGACTACGGAAAAGACCATTACGCAACAGTTTCATGGGCAAATGCACCTGCCGACAGGAAAATTGTTTTGCCTTGGATGTCGAATTGGCAATACGCAAACGATGTTCCAACGAAAAATTTCCGTAGTGCAATGGGCTTGCCGCGCAAGCTGACTTTGGTACAGGACAACGGAAAATATTTAGTAAAAAGTTATCCTGTGGAAGAAATTCAGGTGCGTAGGGGCAAGGCGGGCAACGTTCCCGATGTTAATACAAATAGAATTTTTGATGTCCCAACAAACAGCGCTTTTGAGATTTTGCTCGAAATTGAATCGCAATCGGCAAAAACGGTTGGTTTTAATCTAAAAAACTCAAAAAACGAAAGCGTTGAATTTGCTTTTTATTTGCAGAAAAACGAGTTTTCGGTTGACCGTGCAAAAAGCGGCATTGTGAATTTCAACGCCACTTTTGCGACAAAATCCGTTGCTCCTATTTTGGCAAAACCGGTGCATACTTTGCGTATTTTTGTAGATAAATCTTCGGTTGAGGCATTTCTCGACGGTGGCGAAGAGCCTTTCAAACCGCGTATTTCAACGATATTTCCCCGTCCGTCAAGCAGTTTGGCAACGTAATTACCCACTTCATGTCCTATCTGCACATTATCCGCACCGATAAAGGCGGTATATTTGT
>BNXT01000168.1 GCA_025999775.1 Bacteroidia bacterium
TGCAAAAATACGAAAAATATTTGGATACACCAAATAATAATGAACGTCTGAACCTTGATTTTCATAAGATTAACAGGATAATACAGAATTGAGAGTGGATAAATGACAAGCTGTAACGATACTCCCTATTCTGCCTGAAAGGCAAGATTTCATAAGTTTGTCCACAGAGACGCTACGTATAATAAAGTCCTGCCTTACAGGCAGCCATTGGTATTGTCTGTCCGTTTTCCGCAGGTCACGACCTGCGGTTATGAAAATCCCGCCCATTCGGGCGATAGGTGATTAGTTATGGCATAAAGGAAAAGCTCTACGCTTGCGTTATGCTCTCGGATGAGCGTGCATGTACACTTGTTTCAACTTTTCAATGGTATTGTGCGTATAAACTTGTGTGGAGGCTAAACTGCTATGCCCCAGCAACTCTTTGACGGCATTGAGGTCGGCGCCACGATTGAGAACATTCGTCGCAAACGTATGTCGCAATACATGCGGACTGCGTTTATCCAACGCTATAGCGCTCAAAAACGTATGAACACTGTGATATACCTGATAACGATTGATTGCGCTACCGTGCTGATCTACAAAAAAATTATCCGCAGCAAACGCTCTTGTCTTTCGCAGTTCTCGGTATTGTTCGATGATATCAATACTCTGTTGTGTGAGAGGGATGATACGTTCTTTATTGCGTTTCCCAAGTACTTTAATAGTTTGGGCTGTTACATCCACGTTTTTATCTTGCAGATTGACCAACTCCGAAACACGTATTCCCGTAGCATAAAACATCTCCATGATCAACCGGTTACGTACACCGATAAAGTCTGTTCTGTCGTACTCCGGTAAAAACAAAGCATCCATCTTGTGTTCATCCACAAAGACAGGCAAACGCTTCGCCATCTTAGGACTAATAACACCTTCCGTTGGATTACGATCAATTTTATTCTGTCGATATTGGTATTTATAAAAAGATTTCAAGCACGACAATTTACGATGCACGCTACTCGGTTTTATACCATCATTGATTAACTCCACCAACCACGTACGGATATGCGGTGTTTCAACACGAAGCATATCCTCCATCTCAAAACAACTCTTCATAAAGGCTGTAAACTGCTCTAAGTCGTTCTGATAGGACTCCACCGTACGCATGGAACAGCGTTTTTCATCTGCTAAATATCTCAAAAAATCGACCATCTATTATCAGTTATAGTAAATACGTTTAACCCGATGGGACACGCCTGTTAATATTTCATAAGGGATTGTATCACACCATTGAGCGACGTTTTGTATCGGCAGAGTATTACCAAAAATCTCCACTTTGTCGCCCTCTTTAGCGTCAATATCGCCCAAATCAATCATACACATATCCATGCAGACATTACCGATAACCGGTGCGAGATGTCCATGAATAGCCACGCTGCCGCGTAAATTGCCCAATGCACGACGAAAGCCATCCGCATAGCCGATAGTGATCGTTGCGACACGCATGGTCTGAGACGCGATAAAGTTTCGGTTATAGCCTACGGATTCGCCCGGATAAATTGTTTTTATCTGAGAGATAGTTGCTTGTAGCGTACTAACATTACGCAGATGGGACTGCTCGTTTGTGTCATAGCCCACGCCATACAAGCCGATACCCAAACGTACCATATCGTATTGCGCTTCGGGAAAACGACTGATACCAACGGAGTTGAGGATATGTCGCAACACGCTGTAGCCTAATTGTGCCGACAGTGTCGAACTCATCGTATCAAACGACGCTATTTGTTGCCGTGTAAAATCATCATACGCCGGATTATCGGCAGCGGCTAAGTGAGAGAACATCGAACGAATTTGAATTTTAGGGCATTGCTGTAACACCTTCAACAGCGCCGGAAAATCGTCTTGTGTAAAGCCTAAACGGTGCATTCCCGTATCCAACTTCAAATGAATATAAACGTGTGCTATATCCGGCAGTTCATTGATTTTATTGACTAATAACATCAACGTTCGTAGATTGTATATTTCCGGCTCCAACTGAAACTGTAGTATCTTAGCGAACGCGTACTCTTCAGGATTCATCACCATAATGGATGTTTTAATACCACAATTACGCAATGCAATACCCTCATCGGCATAAGCAACCGTCAAATAATCAATATTATTGAATTGCAAAAAATTGGAAATCTCATAACTCCCGCTACCATACGAGAACGCCTTGACCATCACCATCAGTTTGGTTTGTGGGCGAATCTTAGCACGAAAATAATTGAGGTTATCCTGCATGGCATTGAGGTCAATACTCATAGTGGTTTCATGCGTACGTTGTTGCAGAAAGGTACTGATTTTCTCAAACGCAAAGACCCGTGCCCCTTTCAGTAAGATGATTTCATTATGCAGCGAATCAAAGTCGAAATCCGATAAGAACCGTTCCGTAGTCGGGAAAAATTCTTTATTCATTGGAAACTGCGATGCTTGTTCAGAAATAGCTTGTCCAATGCCGATAAGTCGAGACACTTGTTTTTCGACTAATAATTTTGCGATGTCTGCGTACAGCATAGCGTCCGAACGACCACTTTGCAGCATATCCGAAAGTATCACTGTTCGTTTAGCATGTTGGTGTTGCTGCATCATGAAGTCCAGCGCTATTTGCAGAGCGTTAAAATCCGAACTATAACTGTCATTGATGATGGAGCACCCATTGATAGCTTCCATGAGTTCCAAACGCATATCTAACGGACGAATAGTTTGCATATCCTGCGTTATCGTGGCATTAGGGATGCCGTAATGCAGCAGAAAAGCCCAACAGTGAATCAGATTTTCGACCGATGCGGCATCGGAAAAAGGCAGTGTTATCTGTATGGAAGTCCCTTTGTATAGCGCCGTCAACTTAGTCTTGTGCGCTTTTATTTTCTTCTCCGTGATATACAAATCCGCATCCGGCTTGGTCTCGCTCCATCGAAAAAGTTGTGCCGCTTTGAAATGCTTATCGGAACGTATCTGATGGTCTATCTCCGTATGATCACTGCAATAAATCAGGGTGTCAACGTATTCAAACAATTTTAATTTTTCCGAAATTTTTTGTTTAATATCTGTAAAATACTCTGCATGGGCGGCGCCAATCATCGTAAAGATGCCTATCGTTGGTTGGATTATTTTTTGCAACCGTTCCATTTCATCCGGTTGAGAGATACCCGCCTCAAAAATGGCGATGTCATGCTGCGCATTCATTTCCCAAACCGAGAGAGGAACGCCAATCTGGCTATTGTAACTCTTAGGGCTTTTCACCACGCTACAATGTTTTTCCAACAAACTTGCGAGCCATTCTTTGACCATGGTTTTCCCGTTACTACCGGTAATTCCGACGACAGGGATGTGGAATTGTTGACGATGGTACAATGCTATTGCTTGCAATGTAGATAGCGGGTCTTGCACTTTCAGAAAAAACGCTTGTTTCGGGTTTACTTCTTTTGGAATATCGTGTACAACAAAGAATGTAACTCCACGCTCAATCAGATTTTGGATGTACTTATGTCCATCGTCTTTCTCTGTTTTAATCGCACAAAACAGCGTCTGTTCAGGTAAAGCCAATTTTCGACTATCGGTCAGAAGATACTTAATATCACACTTCCCTAAATCTTTATCTTTGTTTGATGCTTTCATAT
>BNXT01000169.1 GCA_025999775.1 Bacteroidia bacterium
GTGGCTCAACGTATCCCACATTGCATGGAAACACACGGTGTGAAGCGTGTGGACGATTATTACTGGATTCAAACCTTCCGGAAGCGCCGCTGTGCCCGAAGTCCATCTCTGTGTGTAGTAGTAATTCGTGTTTATCGGTTTTTATCGTTCGTAGTTTGGCGACCCATTTTGCCGGTTCCCAATACTGTACTTGCGAATCGTGATAGCCTGCCGTAATCAACATGTTCGGATAGTTCTGTGGTTGCACATTATCATAAGGAGAATACGACAACATATAGTCAAAATAGGCTTTATCATTGGGATTACCCCATTCTTCGTACTCGCCCGCCGTCAAAGGGATACTATCGTCAAGCATGGTTGTAACGACATCCACAAAAGGTACTTGTGCGATGAGCGTATTGAACAAGTCCGGTCGCATGTTAGCCACCGCTCCGATCAGTAAGCCGCCGGCGCTGCCACCCATAGCGTTCAGCCTGTCCGCTGTGGTATAACCGGCATTGATAAGGTATTCCGCACAGGCAATGAAATCTAAAAACGTATTTTTTTTCTTTAAAAACTTCCCATCTTCGTACCAATAGCGTCCCATCTCTTCGCCGCCTCTAATGTGCGCTATCGCATAGATAAAACCTCTGTCCAATAAGCTCAATCGTGCCGAACCAAAATTTGCGTCCATGCTGTACCCATAAGAGCCGTAACCATACAGCAGCAACGGATTGCGAATATCGTCTTTTTGCAGGCAATCTTTACGATACACTATGGATATCGGCACTTTCGTTCCATCGTGCGATACTGCCCACAGTCGTTTGCTTTCGTAGTTATCCGGTCGAAATGACGCATCCAATACGACTTGCTGTTTGAGTACGATTTCTGTCTTTGTTTGCATGTTCCACTCCATCTGTCGTACCGGCGTAGTCAACGAGGTATAGCCGTAGCGCAACACATCCGTATTAAATTCGGGATTATAGCCAACGCCCATGTCATAGACTTCTTCGTTGACCGGAATATAATAGTCGTCGGTAGCATCAAAACGTTTGATACGTATGCGATTCAAAGCATTATGACGTTCCTCTAACACCAAAAAATCTCTAAACACCTCAAAATCCTCCAAATAGACTTCGGGTCGGTGTGGAATAACCTCTTCCCAGTGTTCTTTACTTGTAGCATGTATCGGGGTTTTCATCAATCGGAAGTTCTTAGCATTCCAATTAGTGATGATATAAAAACAGTCGCCAACGTGTTCAATGCCGTACTCCATTTCTTTTTCACGACGCTGAAACATTGTAAAAGCTTCATCCGGCTTATCTGCGTGAATATAGCGACATTCCGAAGACAGGGTACTGCTGCTAAACAACAGTATATAGTCTTCCGAGCGGGATCGTCCGATGCCGATGTCGAATTTAGCGTCTTTTTCGTGGTAGATTTCCTCTTCTTCCTGCGGTGTGTTCGTACGGTATTTGAACAGTTTATATGGTCGTAATTGTTTGTTTTGACGTACAAAGAACAAGGTTTTATTATCCTTTGTCCACGTGAAATCGCCTGTAGTTTGCCGAATGACATCCGTACTCACTTGTCCGGTTTGTAAATCACGGAAGTAAATATCGTAAATACGTCGTCCAACGAAATCGACAGCATACGCCAATACGCGGTTATCGTCGCTAATCATCAATTCTGTTACTTGACAATACTTTTGGTCTTGCGCCAACACATTCACATCCAGCACTATCTCTTCCTTCGCTTCTTTGGTTTGGTATTTCCTGCAATAAATGGGGTATTCTTTTCCTTTTTCAAAACGGGTATAATACCAATATTTATTTTTAAAAAACGGTACCGATTCGTCGTCTTCTTTCATGCGTCCTTTAATTTCCTCAAACAACGATTGTTGCAAGGTTTCCGTATTTTTTAGTTGATATTTTGTATATGTATTTTCCGCTTTAAGGTAGTCTAATACTTGCGGGTCGTCACGTTTGTTCATCCAGTAATAATCGTCCACACGCTTCACACCGTGTGTTTCCATGCAATGTGGGATACGTTGAGCCACAGGGCATTGAATAGGGTTTGCGAGGTCGTGCAAGGCGCGTTCGACCTGTTGTTGTAGCGCCGGAATGGTGGTATTGTTATCGAATGCATAATCCGCCATAGCGATACAGCGGGACAGATTGGGTTTATTCGGGTCTGTTGTTTGCATTTCACGCTGTTCGTTCGACTTAAAGGTGTCAAAATCCACCTTATCGGTCTCTGATTTACGGATTTGAATACGTTTGAAACGTGTCTCAATAGCGGCGTCCACAGCAAAAAGCGTGAAATCCGGATAGGTTCTCAAGCGCTGAAGCTCGCCCACGGCACGGATACTTTCAATCACTGTGTTTTTACCCGATTGAACAGCGATTGATAGTAATTCATCCACAATATACGACGGAGAATGTTGTGCACGCAGGTCATTACCAACCAGCGTCAGGCTATCGCGATCCAGCGGCAGATTACGTCGCCGCACTTCTTGTGTTAAAAAATCGCGTACCGATAGATGGACAAATCCTTTTTCTTTCACCAAAAAATCGACAATAGCGCCTTTACCGGCGCCTAAAGTACCTGTTATGCCAATAATCATGGTTTCGTTGCTTTTGTTATTTCACGCTTTGCGAAGTCTATCGAATAGGCAATGCCCTCAAGCTGCATCATCAAATCACGTTTCGGTTTACGTGGTGAATACAGGAAAACGTCAATCATCACGATATTACCGGTTTCTTTGTTCAGAAACACATAATTTTGAAAGGGACCGCCCATGAAGTCGCCCACTAATTTCCATAATCCGCGTGTTTCAATAGCATACATACCGGCAAAATTCACTTCTCGGCTTTCCGGTGGCAGCAAGGTTTCGGTAGTCATATACGAGCTATCTATCGAGCCTTGAACGTATTTTTGTGCAATGGTATTGCGATGTTTGAGTATGTCCGACTGTTTAAAGCTTTCTGCTGTATAGGGATACGTACTGATGAGGATGTTTTGCCCGTAATCTTTAGCTTCTAAATTCAATGCCACGACCTCGGGTTTATTGACTGTAATACGAAAACCATCCGGACAAGTCAAGCGAAAGCCAAATTTTTTCATAAGCAGTTCCGATATTTTCACGTTTTCCGTAGATTTAAACACGCGTTTCATACGGATACGTTCGGCGGTATAAAAGGCGCCCATGATCAACTTCTGTTTTTCTTTAAACAAAGGAAAAAATTTATTTTTATCGGTTATTGTAAATTCTGCGACAACCTGATTGCTTGACCATACATCACGACGTATCGTAAAATGCGTGGAGTCGCCGGTATTTTCGCTACTACGTTGCAATATAATCATGTTTCGCATGTGTTTAAACATCTCCGATTGATTAAATGCGGTCGGGGTGATATTAACCAACGTAAATAGAGGTTCAAATTGATTAAGCCACATTTGTGATTGCATAAAGAAAGCCTTTAGGCTATCACCCATAGCTGACTGAAAATCAGCTTTTTCAGCGACAACCATAATCTCGCAGGTCTTACCATTTGAACCACTTTTAGTCGGACGTTCATACGTGCAAGACCCCACAAAAAATAGGGTCGCTACAACTATACCTAACTGTTTCATTC
>BNXT01000170.1 GCA_025999775.1 Bacteroidia bacterium
AGATTTCTTGCTGTGAATCTACTGTTTGATGATCGTTCTTTACGTATTCATTGACATTGTGCAGTCCAATATACCGAGCATGGCTATTGTCTTTGAGTTGGATAGCTAAGATATTCATTAGTTCCTGCTGTATCTCTTTGTTATAAATGGGTGTAACGACCTCAATGCGATGATCCATTTTTTGTTTAATGAAATCGGCAGAACCAATGAAAAAGAGGGTATTTCCGGCATTTCCAAACACATATACGCGTGAATGTTCTAAATAGCGATCCACAATGCTAATACCATGGATGCGTTGACAACTTGCTTTAGCTTGCGTATTTAGCACACAAATACCGCGTACAATCAATTGAATATCAACGCCTTGCGAAGCGGCATAGTATAATTTATCAATGATCTGTTTATCGGATAAGCCATTGATTTTGAACAAAATAGATGCTTTCTTGCCATTCTGTGCTTGTTTAATCTCAAAGTCAATCAACTCTGTAAAGCGTTCGCGTAGATTAACCGGCGCTACTAATAGCGTATTAAATTTCGGAAAGGAGAGTCGGTTTTCGATCAACCCAAACACCATGGCTACTTCTCGTGTGATGTCTTTATTGGCAGTGAAAAGGAGCTTGTCGGTATAAATAAGCGCTGTATCTTCATTGGGATTGCCGGTGCCAATAGCGGCATAGTGTCGTTCTTTTTCGTTCTTCTTCGTCGTGATAAACAACATTTTCGCATGGACTTTGAAGTCGGGTAGGACGTTCAGCACTTTCACACCTTCATTAGTCAGACGTTTGACCCAATACAGGTTATTGATTTCATCAAAGCGGGCTTTGGCTTCCACATACACAGTAACTTCTTTCCCATTACGACGTGCATTCACTAAGGCATTCAGGATAGCAGAGTCTTCCGCCACGCGATAGACCGTCATCTTGATAGACGTTACATAAGGGTCTATCGAGGCTTCACGCAAGAGGTCTGTCATCCGTTGAAATGATTGATACGGGAAGTGTATCAACCAATCCTTAGCCTTGATTAACGCCAACATATTGCTGTGCAAGGGAATAGATTGCAGATCAAGGGGCAACAACGGTTTATGTCGTAAGTTTGCTTTGTCCGGAAGTTCGGGAAATCGCATAAAATCTTTACTATTGTGGTAGCGTGAACCTGCCGCTTCGATGTTCACATTATTGGTCAACAGTAAGGCTTTCTTGAGATGTTTGAGCATCGAAACCGGAATGTTACGATCGTATAAAAAGCGTATGATTTCGGACTGTTTGCGCCATTCCACGAGGTCTTTAATAACTTGCAACGCATCCCGTGTGGTATCAAACTCAATATCCGCATTACGCGTGATCTTGAACGTGTAAGCCTCAAACACATTGTAACCAATAGGGGTAAAAATATCGGCAAGACTAAGACGGATGACATCATCAAGCATCATCAGATAGGTGTTATCGTCCTGTTTAGGCAGTACTAAGAAACGAGACATGCGATTGGTGGGCAATTCCAAAATGGAATAGGCGGCTTTTTGCTTTTTTTGCTGATCCGATAGCATCTTGATAAGCAAATAAATCGAATGTTCATTAAGCGCCGTATGGTCGCTCACATTTTCCAAAAATAATGGGAATAAATGAGAGCGTACATGTCTGCGAAAATGCGCCAATACAAATTCCCGTTGTTGGTCGCTCACTTCTGTTTCATTTAGAATAAAGATATGGTTTTTGCGGAGTTCCTGAAGGAGTGTAGAAACAGTCGTTTCAAACTTTTTTCGCAGCGTTGCAGTGAGATGCAGCACTTCTTGCCACACTTTTTCACGGTCGAACATATATTCCGCTAACTCGTTATCGTGCTTAGTATCGGGTTTGAGATCCATGATACGCGTACGAAAAAATTCATCCTGATTATTGGAGTAGATACCAAGAAATTTCACACGTTCCAAGAGTGGTACGGATGGGTCGTTGGCTTCCTGTAGTACGCGCTCATTGAACCGTAACCAACTGATGTCTCGATGAATATAAAGCGTATCCTGTGTGTCCATAAAGAATTATCAAAAAATAATTAGCACTAAAAGCAAACAACAAAAGTACGAAAAATTTTAAGATTACACAGACGAATAAACCATTTTTTTTGAGGCGATATCAATCGTCTGAATCAGGATTGGAACAATGAACAATGAACAATGAATAATGTGGGGGAAATTTCTACATTTCTAAATTCCTAAATTTTTCAATTCCACACTCCACACTCCACACTCCACACTGTTTGTCACTCTCAACTCTCAATTAACGAAAAAGGGGCAGGAAAACCCCACCCCTAATTCTCAATTCTCAATTCTCCACTCTCAATTACTTTTTCACCACTTTCGCTATCCTATTCCCTACTTTCACAATGTACTCGCCTGAGGGCAAATGCGAAATATCAATGGTGATGTTGCCACCCTGTAATGGCAAGGCGCTCCTTGCCCCTACGAGAACGCCATTCACGTTGTAAATCTCTATTTTGTCCCCTGCCTTTAATTCTCCATTCTCAACTCTCAATTCTCCATTAACGACAGGGTTGGGGTAAATCGACAGTTGGACGGAAGAACTCTCGGCAATACTGGTAGCGCCAGATGTCGTAAACGTCAGAGTATTGCCATTGGTAGTACCGCTTGCCGTTGTTGCATAAGCGTAGAACTGATATTGCGTATTTGCCGTTAGTCCTGTTAAACTACCATTTGCGCTCGTAGTCCACGAACTTGCAGAGGCTTGTTTGTATTTAAAGCCCTGTGCAGTAATTGTTTCGCTGCCTGCTGTTACCGATTTGTTTAGCGTTGCCGTTGTCTGCGTGATATTGGTGGCGGCAAGTGTGGTAACAGTTGGCGGTGTAGTTGTAGTAGCAGTTGTCGTAAACGTCAATGTACTGCCATTGGTAGTACCGCTTGCCGTTGTTGCATAAGCGTAGAACTGGTATTGCGTATTTGCCGTCAGTCCTGTTAAACTACCATTTGCGCTTGTAGTCCACGAACTTGCAGAGGCTTGTTTGTATTTAAAGCCCTGTGCAGTAATTGTTTCGCTGCCTGCTGTTACCGATTTGTTTAGTGTTGCTGATGTCTGCGTGATGCTGGTTGCAGCAAGCGTGGTAACGGTTGGAGGTGTAATTGTAGCAGCAGTTGTCGTAAACGTCAATGTACTGCCATTGGTAGTACCACTCGCCGTGGTTGCATAAGCGTAGAACTGATATTGCGTATTTGCCGTTAGTCCTGTTAAACTACCATTTGCGCTCGTAGCCCACGAACTTGCAGAGGATTGTTTGTACTTAAAGCCCTGCGCGGTAATTGTTTCGCTGCCTGCTGTTACCGATTTGTTCAGCGTTGCTGATGTTGATGTAATATTGGTGGCGGCAAGCGTGGTAACGGTTGGAGGCGTAACAGCGGTTGCTACCGTTACGGTGCAAGTAGCAGTACGACTGCCATCTGCAGTAGTTACCGTGATGGTGGCACTGCCTGCTGATACTGCCGTTACCACACCGCTACTGCTTACCGTTGCTCTGCTCGTATTGCTACTACTCCACGTTACGTTTTGATTCGTGGCGTTGGTGGGTGCAACCGTGGCGGTTAGCGTTTCTGTGCCGCCAACGGCAAGCG
>BNXT01000171.1 GCA_025999775.1 Bacteroidia bacterium
AATAATGACATTTCAGTGTTACCGGTTCTTTGTTAATAACTACAAAATGTGTCGTTACGCCCCGTTCCTTATTAGTGATACAATTGGGATTAACACAGTGAAGAACCCCGCGAATCTCATCCGGAATCTTCACCTGCACTTTTTTTACAACCTCATAGTCGCGAATTTCAATAATAGTGGCTTTAGGCGAAACCAACGCAATCTTATTGAGTTCATTGTTTGCAAAAAAGCGATTTGCTATCTTAATGATGCCTTTTTTGCCGTATTTTTTACTCTCTAAATTAGCGCCCATATAAATTTGGTCTTCATACGAACTCAGTTCTAATATCTGTAGGACGCGTTCAACCTGTCCAATAGAAATATGATCTATAACCGTACCGTTTTCAAGCGCCGAAACTTGTAATTCTTTTTTTGCCATGGCTTATAGTATTTTGTTATTTTATTTATTTAACGATGCCAAGAATAGCGGACAACAACGCTTGACGCACATATACACCGTTTTGTGCTTGTTGAAAATAGTAAGCTTGCGGCGTAGTATCCACGTTTTCTGCAATTTCATTGACTCGCGGCAGCGGATGTAATATTTTTAAATTGGGCTTACTATCTTTCAAGTGCTCTGCCGATAAGATGTAAGCATCTTTCACTTTCTCATATTCCAAAGGGTCTGCAAAACGTTCACGCTGTACACGGGTCATATATAGGATGTCTGAATGTTTAACCGTGTCTTCAATGTTTTTATACTGATAGTACTCCAAATTATGATTTTTAATATACTGCTTGATATGGTGAGGCAATTTCAGTTCGTCGGGCGATACTAAGTGAAACGTTGTGTTAAAATGGCACATCGCTATCACGAGGGAATGTACGGTACGACCGTATTTCAGGTCGCCTACCAAGGTAATATGCAGATTATCCAAATGACCTTGTGTTTTGCGAATGGAGTACAAATCAAGTAAACACTGTGACGGATGTTGATTAGCGCCATCACCGGCATTGATGATAGGTTTGCTACTCACTTCACTTGCCCAGCGGGCGCTACCTTCTACCGGATGACGCATCACAATAATGTCTGCATAATTACACACTGTCAAGATTGTATCTTTCAGCGTTTCGCCTTTGGAAGTACTTGACGAATTAGAATCGGAAAACCCAATGACACGCGCCCCAAGTTGATTGGCAGCGCTCTCAAAACTTAAACGGGTACGCGTAGAAGGTTCAAAAAACAGGGTGGCAACAACCTTGTCTTCCAAAATACGCTGACGAGCATTCTTCTCAAACCCTTCTGCTATATCCAAGATACGCATTAACTCGTCTTTGTTGTAATCATCAATTGAAATTAAACTTCTGTTTTTCATAGTGTGTTTTTTTAATCCAACGGTATATCAAACGCAACACTCAACATCCATTGTGGATATGCTAATAAGTGTGGCGCATCGTCATAAATCAAGGTTTTTAATTTATCGTTCTGTGATTGTAATAAATAGCGTAACTGCAATGAAAAAATTTGATAGCCATAGTTTAAGCTTAGCGCCGTAGCGTAGCGTTGGATAAAATCACCCTGATAGAAGGTTTCCTTGTAATGGGTTGTCTTATACCGTTGTCGTTGTCTAAAATTATACCATCCATTACATCCAATGTCAACGTAATTGCCGGTGATATTACCACGTTTAGGGTCAAAATTAATGCGTAGGAAGGCGCCGGCATGCGCACCCGTGAGAAGGAAGTTGGCTTTGTCCCAATCCGCCGACCAGCCACCACTTATCATTGCTATTTCCTCCTTAGAAAGTGGATACTGCCATAATACAAATCCGGTGGTGTAACCGACACTGAATACACTATTTAGTTTTAATTTCTGAGAAAAAGAAAACCTAAAGTTTGTCGGACTTGTAAGGGCTTCTTTCCATGTTTCGACAGGCACGATTAGTCCGGCTAATCCCATTTCCATTTCCACCCACGAATGCCATGTTCGATTAGGTCCATGCCGAACGATAGCATACGTTTTGTCCGTTTCGGTCTCTCGCATAACTTCACGTTGTCCGAACAACACTTGCGTTGCACAAAGAAAGCCGATCGCTACTATGATATATCGTTTACTGTATTTCATACGTCTCGGTATAGCCTAAAAAATGAACACGAAGATATTTTGTAGTACGAAGGTCTTGTTTTGTAAAACACAGCGCCACAGGTTGAAATACGTCAATAACGACATAGTCCGTCAATTGCTTCCGGTTGTTTTCAAAATGATAAAACAAACGGTAGATATTGGATTTACCGAGTAACTCACGATGCGCCTCTTTGATCACAATCTTAATGGTATCGCCGGTATCCACGAAATCAAAACTTTTTTGAGTTTCCGGTTTTTTACCTGTAAAATAGGCGGCATTCGGTACGCCATAGCCGTGAGCGTAGTCAAAATAGGGGTATAATTCGCCGGATGCACGTATAGCATCCATCAATTCGATATTGGACAACTGTGGTTGTGCTTGCCACGCGCAGGCAACAAAGCCGGTTATCAAGGGTGTTGCGAAAGATGTGCCGCTAACACGCATATAACCTTTATTAGGGCGTGCTACCACCGTAGTACCATCGGCACATATATCGGGTTTGACGCGTCCATCGGTGCTCGGTCCGTAGGACGAGAAATCAATATGCAATTCCGTTTTCGGGTCAATGCCGCCTACTGCCAATACGCTGTCGGCATCAGCCGGAGTAATGATTTTTTTCCAACGTGCAACGCCTTCATTACCTGCCGCATTAACAATAATCATACCTTTGCGTGCAGCAATACGAGCCGTACGAGCCACCATACTTATTTCGCCGTTCATATCTTCCGGAAAATAGCGTTGTTTATGGTATCCCAATGAGCTACTGACAATTTTAGCGCCATTGTCATACGCCCATTCGACGGCACGTGTCCATGATATTTCCTCCGAAAAAGGCTCGCCACGCACTTCCGTGATAGCTAACAAAAACTCAGCATCCGGCGCTAATCCTAAGGGCACATTCAAACTATCGGAAAAGCCGGCGATATTGGACAACACCTCCGTTCCGTGCGAAACGCCACTCCATACAGGCGCTCTGTTTTTCGTAAAATCGTAAGTTTTGACTATATTAGGTCTAACATGTCTAAAAGCAGAATGTGTATCCACACGAGGGAATCCGCCATCTATAACCGCAATCCGAATATTCTTACCCGTAAATCCTGCCTCTTGAAAATAAGCCATCCCCAAGCGTGCGGTTTGATGCTGCGCCAAGGTCAACAACTCTTTTTTTCGGTTCTTTTTTGCCTTAGTTTTGAACGTTGTTATGATTTCTTTTTTATCAAACAACTGAACTTTTTCGACACAAGAGAGTTGTCGAATTTTGATTAATTGTGCAGGTGTAGCTTTTACGGCAATTGCATTGTTCCATCGACTTTCGCCCAAAATTTTCTGACTATGCGGTCGAACGGCATCCACATAGTCTGCATGAAGTGGCAAGTCATAAAAATCGGGATTTGCGATAGAACCATCGTAGCAAACGTCCTTCTTATCAGTGAAAATAACCCATGCCAACGACTGTGCACCCACATTCGTCGTAATCACAAGAAAGATTGCAAAGACAAGAAACCTC
>BNXT01000172.1 GCA_025999775.1 Bacteroidia bacterium
GATTATGACTACTCAACAACTCTTTTGGTTCATCCCTGCCGCCTCGCTTTTGGCATTGGGATTTGCTCTGTATTTTTTTAAGAGAATGATGCGCGAAAGCGAAGGCACACCTCTTATGAAAAAGATTGCCGCCTACGTGCGAGACGGCGCAATGGCTTACATCCGCCAGCAGTACAAAGTCGTGGGAATCGTCTTTGCTGTGTTGGTGGTTTTTTTTGCGGTGCTGGCGTATGTCTTTCACGTCCAAAATCCTTGGGTACCGTTTGCCTTCCTCTCGGGAGGATTCTTCTCGGGACTGGCAGGATTCATCGGAATGCGCACTGCCACATTTGCTTCGGCACGCACAGCCAATGCCGCACAACAATCACTCAACAGAGGATTGCAGGTTGCTTTCCGTTCGGGAGCTGTGATGGGATTAGTAGTGGTAGGATTGGGACTGCTTGATATATCGCTATGGTATATCGTGCTAAATCATTTTGTGGACGAAGCCACGGCAGCACAGAAACTCGTGGTTATCACCACCACAATGTTGACATTCGGGATGGGTGCATCCACGCAGGCATTGTTTGCGCGTGTGGGCGGCGGCATCTATACCAAAGCTGCCGATGTGGGCGCCGACCTCGTGGGAAAAACGGAGGCAGGTATTCCCGAAGACGACCCCCGAAATCCCGCTACCATAGCCGACAATGTGGGCGACAACGTAGGCGATGTAGCTGGTATGGGTGCAGACCTTTACGAGAGTTACTGCGGCGCTATACTTGCTACTGCGGCACTGGGTGCATCCGCATTCTATGCGTTTCACGACCCCGATATGCAGTTGCGGGCAGTGTTTGCCCCAATGCTGATAGCGGCGGTGGGCATTATTTTGTCTATACTCGGCATATTTTTGGTGCGTACCAAAGAAGACGCAGGTATGAAACAACTCCTTTCGGCTCTGGGACGCGGTGTCAACACGAGTTCGCTGCTCATTGCTGTGGCTGCGTTTGGAATTTTGTATGCCTTGGGCATCGAAAATTGGGTGGGACTAACGTTTTCGGTAATAAGCGGCTTGGCAGCAGGCATTATCATTGGACAAACCACCGAATATTATACCTCGCAATCCTATCATCCTACACAAAAAATAGCAGAGAGTTCACAAACGGGACCTGCCACCGTCATTATCAACGGCATCGGCACGGGGATGATTTCTACGGCTATTCCTGTGATGACCATTGGTGCGGCTATTATTATGGCATATCTTTGCGCCATAGGGTTTGACGTAAAAAATATGCTCACTGCCTCCAATTTGAGTATGGGCTTGTACGGCATTGGCATTGCGGCGGTGGGAATGCTTTCTACGCTTGGGATAACGCTGGCAACCGATGCCTACGGTCCTATTGCCGACAACGCAGGCGGCAACGCCGAAATGAGCAAACTTGACCCTATAGTTCGCAAGCGCACAGACGCTCTTGACGCATTAGGCAACACCACTGCCGCCACAGGCAAGGGTTTTGCTATTGGTTCGGCGGCACTCACGGCATTGGCGCTATTGGCTTCATATTTAGAGGAAATAAAAATAGGGCTTGTGCATGTCGGTCAAACGATGCTCACCTTGCCCAGCGGTGTGCAAGTGGCAGTAAACGAAGCCCGCATTCCCGACCTTATGGAATACTACCAAATCACACTGATGAATCCCAAGTTGATAGTGGGCGTATTTATTGGCGCTATGACGGCGTTTTTGTTCTGCGGCTTGACGATGAATGCTGTGGGTCGCGCCGCACAGAGTATGGTTGCAGAAGTGCGGCGGCAGTTCCGCGAAATTAAAGGCATACTCACAGGCGAAGGCACGCCTGATTATGCGCGTTGCGTGGCTATTTCCACCAAAGGTGCGCAGCGAGAAATGCTGTTGCCGTCCATTTTGGCGATAGTTATTCCCATTGCTATTGGGTTAATTTTTGGAGTAGCGGGCGTTATGGGATTGTTGGTAGGTGGCTGCTCTACGGGTTTTGTACTGGCGATATTTATGGCAAATGCAGGCGGGGCGTGGGACAATGCCAAGAAATACATAGAAGAAGGCAATCTCGGTGGCAAAGGCAGCGACAACCACAAGGCAACCGTAGTGGGCGATACCGTTGGCGATCCGTTCAAGGATACATCTGGACCTTCGCTCAATATTCTTATTAAACTTATGAGTATGGTTTCTATCGTGATGGCAGGACTTACGGTGTCGGTTAGTTTGATGTAGAAATAATCCGCCGTTCGGAACACTTCACTCTTCACACTCAATCTATAGCGGTCAATGCGCTTGAATAGTCATTTTTTTATACAATTCATAAATCGCAATACCGGCGCTGACTGAGACGTTGAGTGAATGTTTAGTGCCATACTGAGGAATTTCCAAACACTCATCAACCAACTCCATCAAGGTATCCTGTACGCCATTGACTTCATTCCCCAATATCAGCGCTAACGCTGTTTTGTCAATAATGCTATGTTCTAATACGGTAGCGTTTTGCGCTTGTTCCAATGCAACGATTTTGTAGCCCTCAGATTTCAGTTGCTTGACTAATTCTTCTGCATTTTCACGATATTCCCAATCCACTGATTCTGTAGCGCCTAAGGCTGTTTTGTGAATATCTCTGTTTGGCGGTGTTGCGGTAATGCCACAAAGATACATCTTTTGTACCAAGAAGGCGTCGGAAGTACGGAATACAGCGCCGATATTGTGCTGCGAACGAATATTATCTAAAATCAATACCAATGGTATTTTAGCAATCTTCTTAAACTCCTGTACCGATAGGCGGTTCATTTCTTGAATAGATGTTTTTTTCATCGTTATTCAACGGCTAATTAACTACATTAGTAGGTTTTCCTGCCAAAAAACTCAAGATGATCGCTAATTATGGAGCTGGGTTTAACAATGTGGATACACGCTATGCACGTTCCAAGGGTATCACGGTGTGCAACACGCCGGCGTCGGTGAGCAATCCGACAGCAGAACATACCATGGCGCTCATGCTGGCGGTAAGCCGTGAAATCATAAAGAACGATAAAAAACTTCATCAACAAAAAGAGCAGACTTTTGGTATGATGTTAAATTTAGGGCATACCTTGGAAGGTAAAACGCTGGGTATCATTGGGATGGGGAGCATTGGATTAAGGGTAGCACAGATGGCATCGGCTTTTCGGATGAATGTGGTGTATCTTAATTCTAAAACGGAGGTGCCGGGCTACACGAAGCTGCCGTTGGCAGAGTTATTGGCAGTGTCGGATGTGATATCGCTGCATACGCCGCTTAATGATACCACACGTCATTTAATAGGCGCTCAGGAATTGGCGCAAATGAAATCAACGGCGATACTTATCAATACGGCGCGCGGACCGATAGTGGATGAACAAGCGTTGGTCGAGGCGCTGCAAAGCAATCGCATCGCTGCTGCCGGCTTAGATGTCTTTGAAAATGAACCTCATATAAACAAAGCGTTGTATGGTATGGATAATGTCGTATTGACGCCACATACCGGTTCAGGTACCATAGAATGTCGCGAAGCGATTAGTAAGGAAGTGTGCGATAATATCTTGAATTTTTTGGCAGGAAAACCTACTAATGTAGTT
>BNXT01000173.1 GCA_025999775.1 Bacteroidia bacterium
AAACAATATTGATTGCTGTCCGTATTGGCAAAGTCAAGAAGAGCAAGAAGTTGACGAAGACAATCCCGTTTGCCAAGGTTGCGGACAATTGTTAAATACTTCAGGTACAGAAAGTAGTGACGACGAAGAAAAACCACCAAGAAATTGGAAGCGTATTTTCATTATCGTATTTGCTGTTCTTGTAGTTGGCGGAATTTGCGTAGGCTGTTTCTTTGCATACAAGTTTATTACCAATGGTGATAAAACCGTGCAGCCTCAGCCTGTTGTCATTAGCAATGTAACGATTGACAAAACCTCGTTGTCGTTCGACGCAATCGGCAAAACGGCACAACTTACAGCAACCGTATTGCCTGACAATGCGGACGACAAAACTGTGGTTTGGAAATCGGACAATGAAGCAGTGTCAACGGTCGATGCCAACGGAAATGTTACAGCAGTCGGCGCAGGCAATGCAGTAATCAGCGCACACAGTGGCAATGAGGTTTCGGCAAGTTGCGAGGTAACGGTCAACAAAGGCGAGCCAGAAAAAACTTGCCCAAAATGTGGCAATAAACTTTCGAAATGTACTTGTTCGCCGCCGCCGCTACCTTCCCCTTCGACTAAATCCTACTCTTGCGGCAAGTATGTGGGCGGTTTGAAGTATTCCAATGCCTTGAAAACAAATATTCCAGAAGGTGACGGCACGCTCACTTACACCCGCCGCGTGCAAATTGCAAAGCACGACACGCAAAATCCGCCTCACTATGCTGAAGCGGGCGACAAGTTTGTCGGTTCGTGGGGCAACGGCGATATTGTAAGCGGTGCATTGTACAACAAAGACGGCGTTATTAAAGAAAAAATCCTTGCACCCAAACGGTTTAACGATTACGATTTAAGTAAAGATTAGAGATTATGCGAAGTTTAAAAATCGTCATACTTTCCGTTTTGGGAATATTATCTTTACTGAACGGCAATGCGCAGCAGGTATTTTATTCGCAGAAATTGCAAAATCTGTATTATTCGCTGCCTGACGAATGTAGGGGCGTATTGCATACGTCTTCAACAACGGTGGACACGCTCGTCCTGTGCCGCGATGTGGTGCAGGGCGACATTGTGCCGCTCGTTTACCGCTGGGACGAAAACGGCGTTTTGGAACATATCGGCTATCGCTTTTTGCAAAGCGACAGCATTAAAATGGACGACGTGGTTATTCGCTTTGTCGAGAAGGAATTGCTTGCAATGCTGCTGTCGAACAACATTAATCAAACGCTTGCCGAGTATCGCGAAAACGGCTTGTCAATTGCACTGAACCACAAACCAATAACGCAAAATACATTGCAAAACAAACGAAATTTGTTGAATATGTTAAAAAACAATATCGGCATATCAATCAATTTTGATGGCAAAAACTACGATGTTACATTACTTGCTGCTGACGAACAGAAACTCTTTTTTCAGTTTAAAGCCGACAGCGAATTGCTTACAGGAATGGACAAAAAAGAGCGTGATATTCGCCTTGCCGTTCAGTTGAAAAATTACCACGCAGCAAAAAAAACCGGTGTTTTTGCACCCGATTACAGATATTTGCGCCTTTTGCGCGACAGCATTTATGTGGACAAGGGTAGCGAGTTTATGATTCCGCAAATCAATAATGACCTGTTTTATCTGAAAGAAGACAGTATTTATACGCTTGCGCTTGATACTTCGTTTGTTGCTGAATCGTTTTCAAACGCGCTGCTCGTACCTTCTGCGAAAAACTACACAATCAATATCACGCACCGAATGTATGGCAAAATAGTGGAAAAATACACTGTCCGCAGCCGTGATTTCTACGATTATTTTTCGCACAATTACGACCGCTATTTCGGCACGGAGTCGCTCGAAAAGGAAAAGCTGACAGGAACACTGATTTTGAGCGATCGAAACGCAGGCTGTATTCATTTGGCGTTTGTATCAGTCAGTTTGGATAATTTATTAAACGGCGGAACAATGGAAATGCAACTCTATTCCAATATTCCGCAGCAAAATATTAAAACATTATTTGGAAATACAGTAAAAAGATGAATACTATGTACAACTTTAAAGGGCTGAAAGCAATAATTATTTTGTTGTTCATTGCGTTCACGCCCAGCCTTTCCGCCCAAAATTATTTATCGAAAGAGCGGGAAGACGAAATCAAAACTTCAGGCAGATATTATTGGGACGAATGTGCCGATTTCAATGCCGAAAACGCCCGGCAGTGTGCGTCCACAGGATTAAGCAGCAGGATTCTTGTAGATGTTGTCAATAAATCGCTCAAGCAAGAAGAAATCTTGAAAGCAATAGGAGAAATGGAACCACATGTTGGTAATTTGCAGCAAAAGGGCAAAGTTAAAATCCTCGCATGGATTGCCAAGGATAGTGTTTTTGTTACTACGCAAAAACCGATAACAAAAATGTCAATCCCGCAACCAACAACGCAACCCGAAATGGTTGTAGCGCAACCGCCCGCAAAAGAGGAAACGCCCGTGCCACCTGTTGCTAAACCTGCACCTGTTCCCTCGCCGAGCGAGAAGTTAAACCAAGTGGTAACCGACAATCCTGTTTTGCAAGAACTTGCCGCCTGTAAAAACCACAAAGAAGTAAATCGCGTAGCAAGAACCAACGGACTTGTTCGCGGCAGCAAAATCAACAGTTCGGAAGGTTTTGCCAACCCCGAAAAATGTATTATTGCCGTTTTTTTTACGGCAGACGATACATTGGCGGCATTGCTCGACATAGGCAGCAGTTCGCGTACCGATTTACTTTCGGGCAAAACAGTTCAAAATCCCGAACAGCATTACAAGGGAAACGAATATTATTTATGGTATTTACAACAGAAAAAATAAATCAATAAAATATGATACGGAAAAAAATTGTTCGGCATTTCGCCATAGTTATTTTGGGTTGCCTATTGTGTGCCCCAGCGTATGCACAGCATACCACAGAGTTTCTGTTTTCGGAAACCGCGCCTGATTATATCAGAGAAACAATGCAAACCAACGCAGAGGCAGTGTTTGCAGAAATCAACCGTGCCTACGACCAAAACAAGTCGGGGCTTGCGCTCTCACCTACCAATGTTACGGAAGATGCGAGCAAGCGTATTCAAACCTTATGGGCTACAAGCCATTTTTATTGTACCGAAACAAGCGTAACCACGCGGGTTTTGAAATCGACAAACGGCTATCAGGCGCGCAATATCCCGGTATTTATCGCACAGGGCAAAACCAAGGAAGACCAATATCAGGACATGGTGATTGAATTTAACGAAAGCGGTAAAATAAGCGACATTCTTATTGCACTATCGCGACACCAATACGCCAAAATTATGAACAGTTCCAACGAAGCAACCGATGCTCGCTGTCGTCAGAAGGTTGTCGAGTTGGTGGAAAATTTCCGCACAGCATACAACCGCAAAGACTTTCCCTATATAGAGCAAGTTCTCAGCGATGAAGCCCTGATTATTACAGGCAAAGTACTAACGATCCAACCACAGAAACAAATGGATGTGCCCACACCTGTCGTAAATACCAAAAAGCAAATAGAATACGAGGTGCAAAACAAAAAAGAGTATATAGA
>BNXT01000174.1 GCA_025999775.1 Bacteroidia bacterium
ATAATAATTCTACGGATGGCAGTCACGAGTTTTTTGAATCCAACGGTGCTATCGTCATCCATAATGCCGACAACTACGGTTATTCTCACTGTCAAAACCAAGGCATTAAAGCCGCTTCTTATGATATTCTGGCTTTTTTCAACAACGACATTATTCTTTCTCCGGATTGGGATGTACACCTACTTAAAGTTATCGGCAAAAACAACTATGATGTCGTTAGTTTTGCTTCGCCCGATAGATGCGCTCATAAACAGGAAACAACACGATACAATCGACGTTGGAAACGTATAAAATATCCGATACTAACGTTATTTGGCGTATCCAATTTCTCGCTCCGTTTGATGTTCAAATTGATGTATTGGAATTGGGAAAAGTTTACGGCTAAAATCCGTACTCAACACGGCTATACCATGCAGAAGGGATTTTCGGGAGCGCTGATAGTCATGACGCGTGAAGGTCTCAGGAAGGTAGGTTACTGGGATGAACAAATCCTTGCAGCCGACTTTGACCTTTTCACACGCTGTAAACAACGTCATGACGAGGTTAGAGATTTACAACCATTAAGCATTATTGCCGGTGTTTATATTCATCACTACGGACGACTTTCTTCAAATTGGGGAAGCAAAAAGATACCTTTTGCCGATGCCTCAAAATTCATAGCCTTTGAAGAAAAATGGGGTAATACCACGTATTGTGAAATTATTAATGATATTGCTCAATAAGTGAAAAAAATTGCATTCATAATCAACCCCATTGCAGGTGGTAAGGCTAAAAGGCGGTTGCAACCGCTTATTATGCAGCAATTTTCGGCAGAAGAGGGATTTGAGACCACCATTTACAATACACAAGGGATAGGCGACGCCACGCGTGCGGCTGCGGATTTTGTGGCGCACAAGTTTGAAACCATAGTTGCTGTCGGCGGCGATGGTACCATCAACGAAATAGCCCAAGCGCTGATCAACACCGATGTTGCGATGGGTATTGTACCCTGCGGCTCCGGCAATGGGCTGGCTCGCCATTTAAAGATTCCCTCGATGCAATACAAAGCGTTGTCTTTGATCAAACAAGGTGAAACACAAATTGTAGATTACTGCACCATCAATGACAAAACCTTTGTTTGTACCGCCGGCATAGGGTTTGATGCTCTTGTCGGCTACAAATTTGCATGCGATAGGCAACGTGGAATACTCGCTTACCTCAAGCACATCTTAACTGAAGCTATACTTCGCTATCAACCTGAACAATACCGCATCACTTTAGATGGTACGACCATCGAACGCACAGCTTTTCTCATAACCTTTGCTAATGCCTCCCAATGGGGCAACAACTGCTACATAGCGCCACAAGCTAATATTCATGACGGCTTATTGGATGTCGTCATAATCCATCCCCTTGCATGGTATCAGGCTTCCGAGTTGGCTATAAAACTGTTGACAAAACAACTGAAACATGCGCCTTGCATAGAATTTTTTCAGTGCAAACACGCTATTATTGAACGATCCAATGAAGGACTTGTGCATTTTGACGGAGAACCAACCATCATGGGAAAACATCTGGAAGTAAAGGTCTTTGAAAATAAACTAAGGGTTATTGCAATTAACGATAAGCTATGAACTATAACAAACTGTTAAACTCCGTATATGTCCGGTTGATTGGCAATTTCACGTTGGTACTATTACTGTTTATGGTCTGCCGAGCGCTGTTTTTTGTGTTCAATCACAGCTTATTTCCCAATACACAAGCAAGTCAGTTAGTATCTATTTTTGTCGGAGGACTGCGTTTTGATTTGTCGGCTTTGGCATGGGGTAATATAGCCTATATTGTGCTGTTTATTTTGCCATTCAAGTTTCGTTACAATCGCTATTATCAAATCGTTCTGAAGTATTTTTTCGTTGTCATCAACAGTATCTTGATTTTAGCTAATTGTTGCGACATTATCTACTTTCGGTTTACTTTACGCCGCACGACAGCGGACGTATTTCACGAGTTTGCAGGCGAATCTAACTTGGTATCGCTCATCTTTCAATTTCTAATTGACTATTGGTACATTGCCCTCGTTTGGATAGTCATGACGGCTATTTTGGTTTTGCTGTATCGCAAAGCGAACAAGTCCGATTTCAGAAAAGACCTATTATCTACTATCTGGTTTTATATAGGTTCGACAAGTGCGTTCATCGTGATTGTGCTACTGTGCGTAGCGGCTATGCGTGGTGGCTTCAGACATAGTACGCGCCCCATCACGCTGAGTAATGCCGGAGCCTACGTTAAACGTCCACTCGAATCAGCCATCGTACAAAATACCCCTTTTTGTATCTTTCGTACTCTTGGAAAAAAAGGACGCACGCCCATTCAGTTCTTCACAAGCGAATCCAAACTTTCCGAATACTATAATCCACTTGTAGAACCAGCCTCCACTACAGATTTTCGCCCAATGAATGTAGTTATTATTATTTGGGAAAGTCTTGCCAAAGAATATGTCGGCGCTCTGAATAAGGATTTAGACAACAACACATACAAAGGCTATACCCCATTCATTGATTCTCTGATAAGCCAAAGTTTAACTTTCACGCACAGCTATGCTAATGGTCGAAAATCCATTGATGGATTACCTTCTATTGTTGCCTCTATCCCTACGGATGTAAATCCTTTCGTGTTATCGCCTTACTCCGGTAATGAGGTAAACAGCCTCGCCTCCTTGCTAAAAACCAAAGGTTATACGTCTTCATTTTTTCATGGCGCGCCCAATGGTTCGATGGGTTTTTGGGCTTTTCTCAATCTTGCCGGATTTGATGCTTACTATGGTAAAGACGAATACGCAAACAATGCTGATTTTGACGGGATGTGGGGTATCTGGGATGAGCCGTTTTTACAGTTTTTTGCACAAACGATGAACACAATGCAGCAACCCTTCTGTTCGGCGCTATTCACGGTGTCCTCGCACCATCCATTTAACCTGCCAAAGCAGTATGAGAATGTATTTGCCGAAGGTCTGCATCCGGTTACCAAATGTATCAGTTACACCGATTATGCGTTATCACGTTTCTTTGAAACCGCAAAAACGCAGGCTTGGTACGATAATACGCTGTTCGTTATCACTGCCGACCATTCCAGTCAAGCGCTCCATCCCGAATATGAAACCAGTGTCGGACAGATGTCCATCCCTATTATCTATTTCACACCCAACGGTGATTTGCGTGGTACTGTTGACCGTGTTACACAGCAAACCGACATCATGCCTACAATATTGAGCTATCTGCACTTTGATCAACCCTACATTGCTTTTGGGCAAAATGCGTTGGATACTACTGTTCAAGAATCCTTTGTCATCAACTATATCAATGGGTTTTATCAAGTCTTTTGCAATCGGTATGTACTGCTCTTCGACGGTACTCAAAGTATAGGTTTATTTGACCTGCAAAACGATCGTTTCCTCAAAACAGACCTAACCACTACCCTACCGGAACTGTCCGAAAGATTAACGCTGAAAGCAAAAGCGTTTATTCAGCAATACAACAACCGGATGCTTGAGAATAAGCTCACTATTTAAGTCATAGT
>BNXT01000175.1 GCA_025999775.1 Bacteroidia bacterium
ATTTTATTGGATTTTAGTATTGTTTGTCCATCTTCCGTACGCACGTCCACACGATAAATATACACGCCAAGCGGTAATTGATTACCGTTATTATCTTTTAAATTCCAGTAAATCGGCAGAATAGCGAAGCCATTGACTACAGGGTGATCGTCTTTCATGGATTTTACTAAACCTCCATTCCGGTCAAACACGCTAATTTCAATACTATTAATTTTCTTAGGGTAATTATGGGTGAAATAGATATACGTATGATCCGTTGCCGGATTTGGATAGTTGTAGGTTTGTCCTATCAAAGCCGTGCGTTCTTCAACAACCTCAAATTCGATCGTATCCACATCGGAGATATTGAACACATTCCATACTTTAAGCGTAATACGGTGCTTACCTTTGCTCAATCCGTACAATGGAAAAGACACTGTGCCATTGGTATGACTTTGCGCATCGTACTGGAAATAATCATTCAGGATATACTGGTTTTTCACATTATCATCTAACACCATTACAATGTCGTGTCCGATACCGGTTCCGGAATGGTTGATACCATATTTATCTTGAATTTTGGCGTATAATACAGGGTTAGGTGTTGTGATATTACCTGAAATAAAATTGGTATCGGTCATAAACAAACGGAGTTGCGGGGCTTCGGCTATAGTTACAAAATCTTCGGAAAAGCCGCCAATTACAACGGTATTGAAAACGCCCGTAGCGTCGGCTGTATCACTGTAAGCATAATAACTTATTTTACCATACCCTAAATGGTATGCAATATCTTTGGGGGTTTTAAACGTACATTCAAAATAGCCATCCACCACATCCACACTCCCTTTAAACAGCACATTTTTCTGTACTTTGTAGGTATAAACAGAGTTATAGGTACCATGTACGCTATTACGGTTACCCAGTGTTTGTGTTTCCATCGGCTTATCGTAAACCGTCACCATGACTTGTCCGTTAAAGTTTGCCAATAAGTTATTATTAAAATCCGTAATTTTGCCATGTATTGTAACATCCGATAGCGCCTTGATAGTATCAATTACCATATCTACCGATTTGTTATTGATATGGGTCGTAACGACCTGATATTTAGGTAGCGCTATCGGTATCGCCGGATCGCCGAGCAACACAAAAGGCTTGAGTTCATACAGGTTATTGCGTTGATTTTTAGCAGTACGCATAATATCGCCAAAGGTTTGCGGGCTTCCGTTGATACGTTCCAAAGCGGCACGGTTCCACGCTCCATGAAAGACATTATTAGGCGAGGTGTAGGCGATACGTGCCGAAGCAACCACGGCAATAGCGCCGCCTTGGGACGATAATACGGCTACTTCTCCTCCCGATAACAAGTCGGGATTATCGTAACGCGAAAAAGAGCATGACGAACCAAATATAGTCGTCAAATTATTATAGTTTTGAAATGCGCTAAGATCGCTAAGTTCGACCACGCCTTCATCGGATAGCATGGTTTCGCTGCTATGCCCTTCATAGCTGAATATCAATGCGCCACGTTCTACTCTATGCTTTATAGCCTCTTTAACATCGGGATATTTAGCGCCACTGGCGGTAGCTTGTTGGGGAAATGCGTCCAAATATATTTTTTCAAGATTAATGCCGGGGAACCGCTGTTTGTAATCTTGTTCAAAATAGTTTGCTTGCGATTCATAGACGCCCACAAAATTTTCGGTAGCGCCGTCGTCGGCAATATTCATCACAAAATTGCGCCATTCGCCGAAATTAGACACTTCCCCACCCTCTGTCAAGCGCTTGGACGAGCTATAGCGCCGTATTTTATCCACTGCAATAGCGGCTTGTTCCTTCGTTGTTACCGGCAATCGTCCTATACCGATGTCCAAATAATCCATCAGTGTTGACCAACCGGTTTCGCCATCATCCAAAAAACCAAACATATCATCCGTAGCCAGACTATGACGTTCAAACAAGCCGGTCGGGAATTGATACGTTGGTACGAAGTTTTTAAACGTTGCGACCCGTCCGCGATAGTCATACGAAGCGCCTCCAAAGAGTAGTAAATACAAGGGTTGTACGGTATTGCCGTCGGATAGCGCCTTATTTCGCAAGTAACGCATTAACTTTCGGATAGCTATTGGGTCTTGTCGTCCAAACGAAAACTCATTGTAAATTGTTTGCGGTTCGATGACGACTACTCGCAGACCGCGTGTTCTATGGTATGTCGCTAATAGTTCTGCTTCTGCTTTAAAATCGGGATGTACAACAATGACATACTGTATCGAATCCAAGGCGTGCAGGTTTTGATTTTGGACGGGTTCAAATTGTGCCACAGTAAATGTCTGTAACGGTGAAAAGACTATATATTCCGGACGTTCTGCTGTTCTTGATACAAACGACAATAGATTGTTACCACTTGTAAAATTGACATTCACGTTCTTTGGTTGCAAGGTATTGCTTACATCCCATACACGCATATTTGCGGTTGCATTACTAATGTTAAATTCCAAATAATCTGCCGTCTCATAACCTATTGTACGAAATTGCATAGGTAAATCGGCATAGCGAAGTTGTCGGGTATAAAACGCCTCAATGTAATCCAAATAGGCAGTACTTGAGAACGATGATAATCGTCTAAATTCTGCCGCAACACGAATATTTTCGCTATTCAATGTCCACACCGTGTCATTTAACAGTTCAACGAGCCATGCGTCGTTTTTATAGTCCACTCGCATTGTTTGTTGATGTCCGCTATTAGGCGTCCATTTAATTTCGCAAGGTTCAGTAGCTACGAAACGCGTATTTAGACGCACCGGAGCGGTTGTTACAAGTCCGTTCAATTTCAAATCAACGAATAGCGATGCTGTTACTTGATCCATGTGTTCACCATACCATTCTCGGCTTGATTTTTTAGGGTTCACCACATCTTGTTCGTGTAAATAGTGTTCTTGGAATGTCGTTGCTACCGCCGTTGCCGTACCTGTTTCTGTTGGTTTATTCGTTATGCGCAAGCGTGAGCCGTACATTGCATCGGTTGTCAAAAAATAATAAACTTCATCGGCATACACGTTAGTTTGATGTTGATACCGATTTTTACTTACATTCCATACCCAAGGGTGCGGATTAGAGACATAAAACAAGATATAATCGCCATTACCGAATATTGCGTCGCCGCCATCCTCTACGCTGATCGATAGTTCCTGCAAATCCATTGGATCATCTGCGTTGTTGAGTTCGGGTAAAGCTCCGGCAATACCGCCATACAAGGCTAATCTCGACGAATTAACCGGCGCTGTCAGCAGTTTTTGGCTTAACATATCTTCGTAACGAATCTTATACACGCCTCCGGCGTTCACCTTAATTCGCCACCAATGACCTTCCGATAACACAGCGTTGTCCGTTTGCGCAAAACTCTCCATCGTTGCACCCATCAAGGTACAAAACAACAGCGCTAACAAAACACCCCGAAAATATGACAAAGACTTTTTTATCAATTTATTTCTGTATTTTTAGTTTCAATTCATCCAATTGTTGTTGACTGATGGTTGACGGAGCGTCAATCATCACGTCGCGACCGGCGTT
>BNXT01000176.1 GCA_025999775.1 Bacteroidia bacterium
ATCGTATTAACTTCCGTGTGGACGGACACATAAAGAAAACATTAACCATAGAGCAGGTAAGCTTAGTCGCAGCTCGATCCATTTCCTTGAATAAAACAAGCCTCACACTATATGAAGCCGATAGCGCCATGGAAGCTCTCCATTGATTTCTCTAGTTCGGGTAGGTGCGATCCCCGCTATGCCCCAATATGGCAACAAAGATTGACCTTCAGAGCGCGCAAAATTTACATATCCATCAAAAGGATAGTCATTGTAGATGTAGGGCGCTATTTGATTAAGAAAAAAATCATCATCCATTGTTGAAAATAGTACAATCAAGGGTTTATTACCGGTATATCTATTACCCAACGCCTCTACGCTGTCAAAAAACTCAAAATGTTCATCGCGTGTCATATCTGCTTGGATTTGCATTGTATTATTTAATATATAGGGTAAAAGTAGGGCGTACCCCATCACAATTTGGTCAATCTTTTCCGCTAATGACCAATATCTGCTTGTCTTGAACGGATAGCTTAATAAAACAGTTTCTGAGGCGCCTTCGGTATAGAGTTCAAACGTGTAGTTCGTATTCAAATCTATATCGGGTAACCCGATGGTGATTTTATTATCGGTTGTATTATATGTCGGCGTTGCAGTTAAGGTCTCTATATTACTAATAAAACGGGCTTTAACCACATTGTTTTGGAACAAATAGCCCTGATCAGCTTTAAGGTAAATATAGGCATCGGTACCACCTTCCACAAAGCGTCCTTCCTCTATGAAAAAATATTTCTGATTGGGCACAGGGTACGCGAACCGAATATTACTCATTGGAATGACACTCTCTGTAATATCGTGAAATATGACATTCACATTACAAGTTGCTGTCACGCCCGATTGTGCGGAGGTTGCTGTTATAACTGCGCTGAGACTGCCGGGGTTTATCATTGCCGTTACTTTTCCTGCGCTGTCAACCGATACGGCATTGGCATTGCTACTGCTCCAGATAATGGATTTATCCTGAGCGTTTTCCGGTGAAACCGTAGCGGTCAGTGTTGTGCTATCCCCTTCATATAGTGTGAGGCTTGTTTTATTCAAGGAAATGGATCGAGCTGCGACTAAGCTTACCTGCTCTATGGTTAATGTTTTCTTTATGTGTCCGTCCACACGGAAGTTAATACGATTCGTCCGGTCTTCATAGTATGCATTAGGATCTACTATAATGTTAACGGTGGCGTTACCTGTAGCGCTTGATGGCACCGCTCTCGCCCACATAGTATCCGACACCGCAACCCAACGATCCGAAGTAGTTACTTTTATTTGCACCGTGTCGCCGTTTTGCCCTACACTTATACTCTCTTCACTGAGGGTTAATCCCTTATCTCTTTTACACGCGTTAAAAATTAGGATAGTAGCTAAGGCTACAAGAGCAAGGATTTTTAAAAAGTTAGTAGTTTTCATAATGGTTTGTTTTTTATTAGTAACTTTTTTTGGTTATCGGATATTGTTCCTAATGTGAATGCCCTACGGGCAATTTGTGAGAGGCGAGCATCTTTTTCTATTGATATGAATGCCCTACGGGCAAAATAGTCCGTTAGGACTTGCATATCAATAGAGAATAGCATATCATCCTCACATTATAGCCCGTAGGGCTTTCACTTTATTTTCAGGTCATATATCCGGTATTTATTTTCATTTTTTATTATTTTTTGCAAGGTTAAACGCATAGCCGTAGGTCAACGAAAACACGCAATTATACACGGTTTTTTGGGATGGAATGAGTTTCAATAATTGTGTAATATCAAACGAAAACTTATGTACTTTCTGCAACGTATAGCCTGCGCCAATACGCAGATTGACTATATGCGGCGGTTTGTACTCATCCGAAATATCGGTATTGTAACCCAAAGACGAACGAAGATTTATCTTCTTTTTGAATAAATCCGTACCATAAGACACTGCGCCTCCAATGAGATGATTGCGTCCTATTTCATACGTCTGTATGCTACTGTTCAAGCTTAATCCAAAGCTTTGTCCGTCTTTTTCCTTAAAGGTATAGGTCAGAAAATTATTATACAGCTGCATATTCTTGAAACTCCCTTGATACCTTACGTCCGTCGCATCCTGATACGAGAATCCATAGGCTATCGTTTGGCTGACCGTGCCTGTTTGCGGTAGTATCCAAGAAAGATTGTAGTCTATCGTTTGCGATACCTGTGAAAAAGATAAAGAATCAACATAATAGAGAGGGTCTATTTGATTCATTTGTTCAAACACAGGGCGGATATTCATAAACACCGAAAAATTTGAATACGAAGCCGCCATACTTATTTTTTCGGTTGTTTGCCAATTGACGTTGCCCGCATAGACTAAGCGTTGCGCTTGGGATGCTTTTTCGTTTGCAAGGTCATTACGCTGAAATCCGATATTGCCGCTCAATGAAAACGCCTCTATCGTTTGATTATAGTTGAACGTAATATTCTCAAAATCATTGTTAGAGTAGTACGTACCGAATGTTTGGTAGTTAGGGTCTGTGCGTTCGTAGGTTAATCCAAACCACTTGAGCGACAGCGTCAATTTGTAGGAATTATAGGTATGCGTAGTGGCGGTATTAGGTTGCAACACATTAGTAAGATAGTTTCCAAGGTTGTTAGGTTTGATATTGTCGGACGACACATCTTCATCAATGCAGCTCAGCGCGTACAGGGCGTCTAATTTCAGCTCAGGCAAAAGTCTTACTGTTGTGGATAATTCGAGTGCGAGGTTTTCTTTTGCGGCGATGCTGTAGTCTTGAGGCAATGAGTGTGCATTGTCTTTGGCTTTAAAAACGATCAGTCCGACGTCAAATTTTTTAACATTGTAGTTCATTCGTGTTGCGAAGGCGTTGCGAGCGTAGCCTGTTTCCTGTCCGGCGATGTCGGTTGCCGACGAATCGCTAACGTAGGCTTTCCGTAGTCGTCCGTACATAGCGCTGAACTTGAAGGGGATAGCGCTCGGCGTGAGTTCCACACCTGCGCCGGTGAATTTATAGCCACTCATCGTCAAAGGCGAAAAATTCATGCTTGCCGAGCCGATATAGGCTTTGAACCACTTGTAGGAAGGCGCAAACTCAAAGTTATTGAACGGTTGCGAGTAGGCATAATTCACTTTCCTATTGGAGTAGGACATCGACAAGGGAAATCCGAAGCCTTTTACCGTTGGCGACAGGCTTGCGTTCAGCATATACGATAGGGGAGGTTGATTATAGGTTTCGCCAATATTAGCGCTCACACTTGCATTCACACCGCCCGAAAGTCCAAACCACGGAGCCGTGAGGATATTATCAATGCTCTGTGCCGAAACACTAGAGACACCGATGGCGAGTGTTAATATGAGGAGCGGTTGTTTCATTTACTTTTTAACTATACTTTTTATTCACAATTTGTTTCATTCTTTGTTGTTCTATATGCCGAACGTAAATCATTCATTATTTGCACTACCAACAAGAGGTCATTACAAATTCTTGTAGTACCTCGCCATTCAATACTATAATCCACGCATAATAAGCAGAAGCATC
>BNXT01000177.1 GCA_025999775.1 Bacteroidia bacterium
CCATAGAAGTATTGAAAGATGCCTCTTCTGCTGCTATTTATGGGAGTCGCGGTGCAAATGGAGTTATCATTGTTACTACAAAAAAAGGAACTTCTGAAAAATTAACTGTTGCGTATGACGGATATTATGGTGTACAACAATTATCAAAGAAATTGCCGATGATGAATGCCTATCAGTTTGCAGTAGCGGCGCGGGATGGTCATAATGGCGCTTATTTAGATGAAGTATCCGGAGCCTCTCCTAACGACCCTAATAGTATGCGTCCTCAGTCGTACCAACGGATTCCGGTAGAATTATATCCTTATTTGAATGGGGAGCAGGGCTTGACCGATACCGATTGGCAAGATGCAATATTTCGTACAGCGGGCACAACAAGCCATAATATTTCATTATCGGGAAAAGGCAAAAATATTGGCTATTTTGTTTCGGGCGGCTATCACAAGCAGGACGGAATCATTATCGAATCGGATTTTGAAAAATACAGTTTACGGCTTAATTTGGATGGCAATTACGATAAATTCAAGTTTGGCGTAAATTTCGCTCCTTCTTACTCAACATCCAACAGAGTAAATGCCTCTGGTCCTTATTCAGATGGTGGAATTGTTCAATCAGCCATAGCTATGCCTCCTGTGTGGTCTGTTTATAATCCCGATGGCAGTTACAACTATCAAGGCAATGGTTATTGGCGGATAGGTAATGACTATCAGCACAACGAAATTCTTAATCCGGTGGCTTTGGCTCGCCTGCAATCCGATATTGTTGACCGGTATGCGTTGGTTGGTAAAGTATTTGGAGAATATGAATTTATAAAAGGTTTGACTTATAATATCTCTTTAGGTGGGGACTATTACGGAGCACACAACGATAGATATCGCTCCTCAGAACTCCCATTGATTGGTTATGCCAACTATGGCAAAAAATCAAATCCGACAGGTTACAGTTCTTCTTCTTTCTATTTCAATTGGTTGGTTGAAAATAAAATCAATTACAACACGGTGATTAACAATGACCATAATTTGAATGTTGTATTGGTACAATCGGCTCAAAAAGAAACCCTGAAAGGAGACAATGTAACAGCAACTGATTACCCAAACGATTATATTCAAACCATTTCCGGTGGAACGGTAACAAAAGGTGCATCGGAAATAACTCAATGGTCGCTGGCTTCCTATTTAGCTCGTGTACAATATAGTTACAAAGGTAAATACATGGCATCTGCGGCTATTCGTACTGATGGTTCTTCCCGTTTTGGGAAAAATCATCGTTGGGGATATTTTCCTTCTGCTTCTGCGGCATGGCGAATAAGTGACGAAAATTTCTTTAAAGATGCTACTGCCTTGCGTTTTGTAGATGACTTGAAACTGCGAACAAGTTATGGAGTTACCGGTAATTTTCAAATCGGTAATTATGAGCATTTGTCAACGATGACCTCTGATGATTATATTCTGGGAGCCGGTAATGGCGTATTAATTCCGGGATATAAACCCGATAAAATTAAAAATGACGATTTATCGTGGGAAAAGACATCCATGATAAATATTGGTCTTGACCTCCAGATATTGAAAGGATTATTTGGTTTAACTGTTGAATACTACAATAGTAACACAAAAGATATGTTGTTAGAAGTGCCTGTTCCGCATCTGACCGGACATAGCATGACACTTATGAATATTGGTAAAGTCAACAATCGAGGGATGGAAATTCAGTTAAATTCACATAAAAATATCACTAAAGATTTGAAATACAATTTATCAGCTAACTTTTCCAAAAACATCAATGAAGTAAAAGCTTTAGGTCCCGAAAACACCCCACTTATTAAGTCAGGAAGCGTAGCGCATGCTTATTATATCACGGAAGTAGGAAAACCCATCGGTTCCTATTACTTGCTTGTACAGGACGGCATTTTTAAGAATAGCGATGAATTAAGACAATATCCACATTTTGCCAATACACAAGCAGGAGATTTTCGTTTTGTTGATGTAGATAAAGATGGCGTACTTGATGAGGATAAAGACCGAACTGTGGTTGGAAATTATATGCCTGATTTTACTTACGGTTTTGGAGGAACAATCAATTACAAAAATTTTGATTTGGGTTTTTCATTTCAAGGAGTTTACGGGAATGAAATACTCAATCTGAACCGTCGCTATATTGACAATATGGAAGGAAATGTCAATGGAACAATCATTGCGCTTGACCGTTGGGAAAGTCCTACAAATCCGGGTAATGGCGAAGTGAACAGGGCTAATCGTAAAACGAAAGGATATAACGGACGTACCTCCACATGGCATATTGAAGACGGCTCCTATTTACGTTTGCAAAATGTTACGTTAGGATATACTTTGCCGAAAGCCGTAACTCAACGGCTTTCCATTCAAAAACTGAGAGCCTACGTGTCGGGGCAAAATCTGGTTACATGGACGGACTATACCGGTTATAATCCGGAAGTGAGTATGCGTCCTTCCAATGCGCTTACACCCGGTGAAGATTATGGTACTTACCCTTTGGCAAAGGTATTTACGGCTGGAATAAACATTACTTTTTAATTTAATAAAAAACAGTTTTATGAAAAGAAATAATTCATTAATAGTTCTATTATCAGTCTTGTTTTTCGCAAGTTCTTGCTCCGATAGTTTTTTAGAGTTGGAGCCAAGCGATAAAGTAACTACGGATAAAATGTCCAAAACGGCAGGAGATTTTAATATAGCCGTAATCGGATGTTATTCCAAATTGCAGGGACAAGTGGCGTTTTATACTGAATGTTGCGAATTTCGCAGTGATAATCTTTATATAACAGCGCCTACGACAGGATACCAAGATAGGTATGATATAGACCAGTTTGTTGAAACAGCGTCCAACGCTTTACTGGAAGATTATTGGGCTAATTTCAACAATGGTGTTTACCGCTGTAATTTGGTATTGGATGTGATTGATGGCGCTGACTTTGATGCTACATTGAGAAATCAATATAAAGCAGAAGCTCTATTTATCCGTGCTTATACTTATTTCAATATGTATCGGATTTGGGGTGGAGTGCCTACGACCCGCAGAGCGGTAAGTGTGAGTGAAGCCTTGAAAATCGGGCGTAGTTCAGATGAAGAGATGTATGAATTGATTGCAGGCGATTTAAAAAAGATTGTTGATGAAAATATGTTACCCACTTCCTATACCCGAAAAAAAAATGGTCCCCTAACCTTAGGCGGGGCACAAGCCTTATTGGGAAAAGTATATTTGACTTTTCATAAATGGGAAGAAGCAAGGAACATATTAAGTCAAGTTATCGGCAGATATGCATTATTGCCTAATCCTGCTGATGTGTTCGATGTAAACAATAAAATGAATAACGAAATTATTTTTGCTGTTCGATTCAATAAAAGTATAGTAGGAGAAGTACATGGTTATTGGCAATCTGTCAGCAGTCCGGCTAATGCGACTAACCCCTCTCCGCCATTACTTGCTTGTTATGAAGCCTCTGATTTGCGCAAAAATCTGATTTCATACGTTCAAGCAG
>BNXT01000178.1 GCA_025999775.1 Bacteroidia bacterium
ATTCCAAAATATGTTATTGAGCGCACTATTGAGTACTATGACTTTGCTTTTTAATAGCGTATTGTTATTATTAGTTTGCGTATTATGAAAAAATATCAAGAATATCAGCATTTAAACCTCCCGCGCGTAGGTGAAGATGTGCTAAAGTTTTGGGAAGAACAGGATGTGTTTCAGCAAAGTTTGGACATTAGTCAAGGGCGTCCTGAATTTGTTTTCTATGAGGGTCCGCCTTCTGCTAACGGTGTACCGGGCATTCACCACGTCATGGCACGTACCATTAAGGATATCTTTTGCCGTTACAAAACGCTCAAGGGCTTTCATGTTACACGTAAAGCAGGTTGGGATACGCACGGGCTACCAGTCGAGTTAGGCGTTGAAAAGAAACTTGGCATCACCAAAGATGACATCGGAAAAAATATCTCCATTGAGGACTACAATAACGAATGTCGTCGCGAGGTTATGAAATACACCAATCTATGGGACGACCTTACTAAGAAGATGGGCTATTGGGTTGATTTGGAACATCCCTATATCACATATAAAAACAAGTACATAGAAACGGTTTGGTATCTTCTGAATCAATTGTATAAAAAGGATTTACTCTACAAAGGCTATACCATTCAACCGTTCTCTCCCGCTGCCGGCACCGGACTTAGCTCACATGAACTAAACCAACCCGGATGCTATCGCAATGTTAAGGACAATACCGTCGTTGCACAATTTAAATTAGTCAAAAATGAGGATGCCATAACCTTGTTTGGCAATCTCACCGACGAGCTATATTGCTTAGCTTGGACGACTACGCCATGGACGCTACCTTCCAATACGGCTTTAGCTGTTGGTAGCAACATTGACTACGTTCTTGTCCGCACCTTCAATCCCTACACCGATCTGCCGATTACCGTTATTCTTGGGAAAGCAACTCTACCCTCTTTCTTTAATGTTCAAAATCAAGTTCTTAGCGAAGCCGCTGTGATTTTACCGGAAGACAAAAAACGACTTCCCTACTATATCATGAAGGAGTTCAAAGGGTCTGCGCTCAAGGGGTTGCGCTACGAGCAATTATTGCCATACGTACAACCTACCGACGGCGATACTTTTCGCATTATTGTGGGCGATTTTGTTACCACCGAAGATGGTACAGGTATCGTTCATATCGCGCCGAGCTTTGGCGCTGACGACTTTCGCGTAGCTAAACAAAATGGTATAGGCTCCCTCACATTAGTCAATAAAAAAGGACAATTCACCGAAGAATTAGGTGAGTTTGCCGGTCGTTATGTTAAAGTTGAGTACAGTGATAATCCCAATGAACAAAGCGTAGATGTGGACATTATTGTCAAACTGAAACACGACAATAAAGCGTTTAAAACTGAGAAGTATGAACACTCCTACCCGCATTGTTGGCGTACGGATAAACCTATTTTATACTACCCTTTGGACTCATGGTTTGTTCGGACTACCGCCTTTCGGGATAGGCTCATTGCGTTGAATAAAACCATCCAATGGAAGCCCGAAACAACGGGTTCCGGACGATTTGGCAACTGGTTGGAAAATCTCATCGATTGGAATCTTTCACGGTCACGCTATTGGGGTGTTCCGCTTCCTATATGGACTACCGAAGATCGTAGCGAGCAATTGTGCATTGGTTCCATAGAGGAATTGAAGCAAGAGATTGAAAAGTCCGTCACAAAGGGCTTCATGACGGCTTCACCTTTGGAAAAATTCATCCCCAAAGATTTTTCGGATGCCAATTACAACATTTTTGACTTACACCGTCCCTACGTGGATGCTATCGTGTTAGTGTCACCCAACGGACAAAAGATGTTCCGCGAGCCAGACCTGATTGATGTTTGGTTTGATTCCGGTTCCATGCCCTACGCACAGTATCACTATCCTTTTGAGACCGACTTGAAAGATGTCTATCCTGCCGATTTCATTGCCGAAGGTGTTGATCAAACACGTGGTTGGTTTTTCACGCTACACGCCATCGCAACCATGGTCTTCGACTCCGTAGCCTTTAAAACGGTAGTATCCAATGGTTTGGTATTGGATAAAAATGGCAACAAGATGTCAAAACGACTTGGTAATGCCGTAGATCCGTTTGAGACCATCCACAAATACGGTCCTGATGCGACACGGTGGTACATGATCACGAATGCCCAACCTTGGGACAATCTGAAATTCGACCTCGAAGGCATAGCCGAAACACAACGCAAATTCTTTGGAACACTCTACAATACCTACAGTTTCTTTGCTCTCTACGCCAATATTGATAAGTTCACTTACAGCGAAGCGGATTTGCCATTGAACAAACGTCCGGAGATAGACCGATGGATACTGTCCGAATTAAACACCTTGGTCAAAGCCGTTGATACCTGCTATGATGAGTACGAACCCACCAAAGCGGGACGACTGATCCAATATTTCGTGGACGCACACCTCAGCAATTGGTATGTACGTCTATGTCGTCGTCGGTTTTGGAAAGGCGATTACAGTGAGGATAAGGTTTCGGCTTATCAAACACTTTATACCTGTTTGATAACGATTGCTAAGCTAATTTCTCCCATAGCGCCGTTCTTTGCCGAACGATTGTTTAAAGATTTAAACGACGTCTCTCAAAAAGAAACCTGCATCTCTGTGCATCTTAGCGCCTTTCCGACGTATCAAGAAGCCCATTTAGACAAATCGTTGGAAGATCGGATGCAACTTGCACAACAGATTTCATCCATGACGCTATCCTTGCGGAAGCGTGCTAATATCCGTGTCAGACAGCCTCTACAACGCATTCTCATCCCTGTACTATCCACTACCTTCAAAGAACAAATTGATAAGGTCGCCTCACTGATACGTTCCGAAGTAAATATCAAGACTATTGAATTTTTGACCGATACGGAGTTCTTGAAAAAAACGATTAAAGCCAATTTTAAAAAATTAGGCCCACGTTATAGTACATTGATGAAAGATATCGCGGCAAAGATAGCGGGATTCTCACAAAGCGACATCCAAAGATTAGAACTTGATGGGCGCTTCGTGCTACAAGTTGAAGGACAAGCGGTTGAAATTTTATTAGACGATGTGGATATTCTTACCGAAGACATTCCCGGCTGGGCTTTGGCTACAGAAGGTACGTTGACCGTTGCATTAGATGTTACCATCACGGACGACCTCAAAAACGAAGGGCTTGCACGTGAACTCGTGAATCGTATCCAAAATCTCCGAAAAGAACTAAACTTTGAAGTAACGGATAAAATTAGCGTAACCATCGAAAAACAGCCCGAAATTGATACTGCTATCGCTAAAAATAAAGTCTATATCTGCACCGAAACATTGGCAGAGCAGTTCAACACGCTTGACCATATCTCAGATACTAATGTCCATACGGTTGAGTTAGTCGATGGATTGAATGTGAAGTTGACAATATCGAGGGGCTATTCAATTTGATATGTTTTATTATCATTAGCAGGGATTGTCTCATAAGCACGCAGATAATGCAGATTC
>BNXT01000179.1 GCA_025999775.1 Bacteroidia bacterium
TTTTAATTATTGGATTGTATTATGTTATTTAATAATTCCGAAGCCGTTTGAGAGGCTCCTGCACCGGCTCCCTGAATACGAATGCCATTAGGATAAAACCGACTGTAGATGATAATGACATTATCTGCATCTTTGGACGTAGAAAACGGATGCGACAAGTCAAAAGCGCCAACAGACGTTTGAATGTTCCCTTTCGCTATATCAATGTAATAAGCTAATTTCTTTCCTGCTTTATGCACTTTATCAAAAAGACCCTTGAAATAGGCTTCATGCTTCTCAACACTGATGTAAAAATCCTCTACCGAACCTTGCAAGCACTCTTCCGGCAAAAAGGCGGCGGTTTGAACCTCGTTGATTTCTAATTCCAATCCGATTTCTCTGCCCAATATCAACGCTTTTCGGACAAGATCGATACCCTTTAAGTCTGTACGCGGATCAGGTTCTGTATAACCTTTTGTTTGTGCCTGTTTCACTATCGACGCAAACAAATCGCTACCATCATAGTGATTGAAGATATAGTTCAGCGAACCGGATAGGGTAGCCTCAATCTTATGTATCTCATCCCCACTGTATAGCAATTGTCGTAACGTGCATATCACCGGCAACGCGGCTCCGGCATTGGTCTCATAAAGATAGGGAACATCGTTACTTTTCGCTGTCTGCCGGATATTGCGATAGTATTCCATATCTAATGAATTGGCAATTTTATTACATGTAACGATACCGATTTTTTGTGATAATATTTGCATGTACAAAGCCGATATTTCGACACTCGAAGTACAATCCACAAACAGACTGTTTTTATACGACATTTGTATCATCTTATCCGCAAAATCCATGGCATAGCTCCTTGAAATACCCTTACTTTGTAGCTGCTGTATAGCTTCTAAATGCAATCCTGACGGGTCAAAGAGCATCTTACGACTATTACAAAGCCCGATGATGTTCAATTCAATACCGGTTCGTTCAAATAAGCTATCGCGTTGATTTTCAATCATTTCGACCAAACATTTGCCTACCGTACCATAGCCGGCAATAAATAGGTTGATTTGTTTTTTCATACGACCAAAAAACTCATCATGAATGGCACGTACAGCTTCGTTGAAATCATGGGTCGAAACAACAACCGATACATTCTTCTCAGACGATCCATGGGCAATAGCACGAATGTTTATCCCCTTGCTACTAATAGCTTCAAACATGTGGGCGCTAACGCCTGCCTGACTTTTCATATCATCACCTACCACACTGATGATGGAAAACCCTTTTTCGACCTTTAACGGTTCTATTTTATGTTGCGATATTTCAAATGCAAAGAATTCATCAACGGTTTTTTTGGCTTTGTCGGCATCTTGTTCGTCAATGGCAATCAACATTGTATGTACGGATGAGGCTTGCGTGATGAGAATGATATTGATGGCATTTTTTGACAGCACATCAAACAGTCTGCTGGAATAGCCCGGAATACCTATCATGCCACTGCCTTCCATCGAAAGAATGGCGATATGGTTGCTGCCCGAAATACCCTTGATGGCATTACGTCCTTCTGGCGGATTCTTTTCTATCAAAGTGCCCGTTTTTTCGGGAGAAAACGTGTTTTTAATCAGTATCGGGATATTATGCTCTACGACCGGCTGAATCGTGAGCGGGTAAATCACTTTAGCGCCAAAATGCGACAGTTCGAGCGCTTCCCGATAGGATATATGCTCGATGGTCATGGCGCCGGACGAGATACGCGGGTCGGCGGTCATCATTCCGTCAACATCCGTCCATATCTCTAACCTACGCGCACGTGCGCCGACGGCTACCAAAGAGGCGGTGTAGTCGGAACCGCCACGCCCTAAGGTCGTTACATGACCAGACATATCCGACGCAATAAAACCCGGTATGACATACAGCTTCCCATTATTGTTAGACGTTAGTTTATGTATGTTTTGGTAGGTAATATCATACAGTATCGTGTTTTGACCATGATGATAGGCTGTTTTCACCAACTCAAGGGCATTGTACCATCGACAGGGCAAGCCTACGGACGACAGCCTCTCCGCAATGATAGTGGACGATAGCAACTCCCCAAAACTCAGGATGAGATCCATCGTCGAAGAACTGAGTTCCTTAATTAAAAAGACCCCCTTACATATACCTCGCAACTCGTCAAATAGCGTTGTAACCTTGTGTTGAATACTATTTCTGAAGTCTGCCGGAAGCAGTTGTTCGATAATCTCCAAATGACGTTGTTGCAAATCATTGATATGTTGTTCGTACAGCGTATCGCTAATTTCTGCTAAACGTCCAATCTTAACTAATGTATCCGTACAACCGCCGATAGCAGAAACCACTACAATCGTCTTATCGTTTTCCAAAGATTTTTTCACAATGGCTACGACTTTATTGATGTTTTCTGCATTGGCAACCGAAGAACCGCCAAATTTTAGTACTTGCATACGTTATAGTTTTAAATATTTATCCAATTGTTCACTTATTTTGACATACTCCAACAAAAAACCGTCATGTCCGAAATCGGACGAAATAACAGCCATTTGTGCATTAGAAATATGATTTGCCATGTAGTGCATCTCTTTTACAGGAAACAAGACATCACTATCAATAGCAATGACTAAGGTGCTGGCTTGAATTTGGGCGAGCGCTTTTTCCACACCGCCACGACCGCGTCCCACATTGTGCGTATCCAAACCTAAGGTTAGATAGTAATAAGCGTAAGCGTTAAACCGCTTGGAAAGCTTTTCACCTTGATAGCGCTGATATGAGGCTGCCCGCTGTGCTAAAATACAGTCTTCGTCTGGTTCTGACTGTGTTTTAACGTAACCCTCGTAGGAACGATACGATATGAGCGCTATGGAACGTGCACATTCCAAGCCTTTTTTACCTCCTTCAACGCTATGTTGTTGTTCAAAGCTGGCATCCGCAAATAGCGCCATGCGTTGCGAGGCGTTCAACGCCGTGCCCCATGCACTGATACGCGCATTACAGGCTATAAGACAGAGGTTGTGTACAAGCGTCGGCTGCATTATTGACCATTCAAGAGCTTGAAACCCGCCACTGGAGCCGCCAATCATTAAGTCGATGTGTTCTATACCTAATGACTTACGAAGATGTTCATGGGCTTGTACCATGTCCCGAATGGATATACGAGGGAAGGTTAACAGATAGGGACTTTTTGTTGCAGGATCAAGGGATTGCGGACCAGTAGAACCGTAGCAGGAGCCTAAAATATTAGCACAAATAACAAAATAGATGTCTGTATCAAAATATTTGCCGGAGCCAACCAAAGTATCCCACCATTCATCGGGATTGGAATTAGCCGTGAGCGCATGACAAATCCAAATTACTTTTTTGCCCTTATGCGATAAATGGCTACAATGATACGCTATTTCAAATCCCGACAAGGATTCTCCGCTCTCTAATGCAAGCGTACCGTAGTGAATATAAG
>BNXT01000180.1 GCA_025999775.1 Bacteroidia bacterium
CCAACCTGAAAACATCGTCGGATATGACATAGTTACAGCGAAAGGCGGACAAGTCCTCTGTTTGGATTTCGTACAAGGCTATTCTACTACAAACATTTTATCACGCTGCTAAGTCATGAACCCCCTTTTCTCAGAACTTGATGGATTTATCCGAAAATACTATAAAAATCAACTACTTAAAGGCTGTTTGATAACTTTGTGTGGACTGGGAGCGCTGTTCCTCGCTTTCAACGGACTGGAGCATTTTCTGTACTTGTCGTCTAAAATGAGACTGTGCTTGTTGTTGGCTTTTGTAATCGTTACGGTATTAGCGATTATCTTAGGTGTCATTCGTCCGATTTTGAAGATATTCCGCATCGGAAAACAAATGGACTATCAAACGGCAGAACCTATCATTCGCCGCTATTTTCCACAAATTCAGGATAAACTATTGAATTTGTTGGAGTTGTACAAAAAATCACAGGACGATGCCCACTCCGAATACCTGATTTTACAAGCGGCTATTGCACAAAAAACAGATAAACTGAGCGTTTACAAGTTCGTGCGGGCTATCTCTTACAAAACCAATTGGAAATACGCTCGAATGGCTATTATCCCGACTTTGATCATTGTGGGTCTTGTGATATTCTATCCAACGGGTATCGTTAACCCTTCAAAACGTATCTTATCCTACAAAGTGTATTTTGAAAAACCATCGCCGTTTGCGTTTGAAATTTTGAATGAACATTTGGAAACAGACCAAAATACGGACTTTGAACTCATCGTGAAATCGGTTGGAGACGAGATACCTAACGAATTGCTGCTTGTAGTGGGCAACAATGTGTTTAAAATGACCAAACAGAATAAGGTGTCATTTGCTTACAAATTTATCAATGTACATTCGGATATAGAGTTTATCTTTCAAGTTGGCGATATTCAAACAAAACCGTATCATCTCTCGGTAATACCTAAACCGGTGGTATATGATATGAAAATCATGCTGCATTACCCGCAATATACAGGTTTACGAGACGAAACTATTGAAACTAACGGCAATCTTAGCGTTCCGGAAGGTACGAACATACGTTGGCAGGTGCTGACCAAAGATGTGGATACCCTGTTTTTCGGTATCGGACAAGCCATTCAGAGTAGTACGCAAGTGCATGCACACAAAATGACGACACGAGCAACACAATCAACAGCGTATTGGATAGCGCCCAAAAATCGCCGAACACACGTGGCGGATACAATGTATTACGCATTAGAAGTTGTGCAGGATGTGTATCCAAGCATTGAGATATTGGAATTTCGCGATAGCCTGAATCCCATGGTGTTGTTTTTTAAGGGTCAAATATCCGATGATTATGGCTTTTCCAATGTGCAAATGCGAATCTTGAAAAATAATGCAACACAAGACACATTGACGTTTGACGTAAGCTTTGATCCGCAAAATACACGACAAGAAATACTGCATTTCATAGACGTATCGCGTATTATGAATGAATTTGGAGATAAAATCACGTACTATTTTGAAGTATCTGATAATGATGGCGTTAATGGCTATAAAACCAGCTATAGTCAAACTTTTGCTTACATTACAAAAACAGAGCAAGAAGTAGCACAAGAGCTTACACAACAAGCTGAAAACCTTATTCATTCCATGGAAGACAACCTCAAAAAGTTAAAAACCAACGAAAAAGAGCTTGAACGACTTGCCCGCACTATGCTTGAGAAACCTACGCTGGGATGGGAAGAACGCAAAGAAATGCAGAAGATCTTACAGGAAATGAACGCCATTCAACAACAGCATAAGAACGCTAAAGAACAAATGGAACTTATGTTTCGTAATGAACAGCAGTTGAATAAAGATAATCAACGTTTGCTCGAAAAACAGCAACTGATGCAGACTCTCTACGATCAGGTGATGACCGAAGAAATGAAGAAAACATTAGAGGAGATAGAATCGCTGATGCAACAGCAATATAACAAAAACCAATTGGAACAAGCCTTAGAGCAAATAAGGATGAACAACGAAGATATGGAAAAACAGTTGGATCAAAATATTGCTATTTTCAAACAGATGGAAGTGGAACGCAAACGTGAGGAGGCAATGGATCAATTAGATGCACTTACGCAAAAACAACGTGAATTACGTGAAGAAATGCAAAAGTCAGAGCAGATTACGGAAAACCAAAAACAACAGCAAGAAAACATCAATAAAGAGTTTGAAAACCTGCAACAACAGTTAGATGCCATAGAAAAAGATAATCAACAATTGGAGAATCCGCTGGAATTTAATCGTAGCGAAAAGAACGAACAACAGGCGGAACAGGCTTTACAGAAGGCACAGCAACAAATGCAGTCGAATGATAAACAACAAGCCGAACAAAGTCAACAACAAGCCGAAGACGCTATGCAGGCAATGCTTGATGAGATGGAACAGAGCGAGGAGGAAGAGTCTAATGGCGAGGACGCCGAGATGATCCGCCATGTATTGAAAAATATTGTTCAAACATCCAAAGGACAAGAAGCGTTGATGGAACAGATGAAAACCATGACCACGAATGACCCTCGTTATACAGCGTTGATGCGCCAACAAGCATCACTCAAAGGCGATATTACCACGATTTCAGACTCTTTGTACGCACTCGGTCGCCGCCAACCTATTGTGGCTACTACGATTAATAAAACACTCAAAGAAGTGGAACGTAATTCGGAAAGCGTGATGCAACAACTGCTGGGCGCTAACGACATCTTTCATCAGCAAATATCGTACCGCAACCAACAAGCAACCCGTCAACAACAGCAAATAATGACCGGACTTAACGATATGGGCTTGTTGTTGGCTGAGTCTTTAAAGAAAATGCAGGAGCAACAACAAATGAAAGGTCAAGGCTCCGGCAGACGGAATAGTAAAAATAAAAATTCCTCAGGCGGTCGCGATGGTCAGAAAAAATCCAAAGCACAATCGGCACGTGAAATGCAAGAAGCCTTAAACAAACGATTACAAGAGATGCGTCAGGCAATGCAAAAAGAGGGAGGTAACCGCCCACAGAGCGGAGAAAAAGGACAACCTAAGATGAGCGAGCAGTTTGCACGCGCAGCCGCACAACAGGAAGCAATTCGCCGATTGATGCAAGAAACAGCAGAACAAATGAAACGTGCCGGCGGTAAAGCAACCGGCGAAATGCAGAATCTTATTAGCGAAATGGAACGTATTGAACGCGAATTAGTAAACAAAACACTCAACGATGATATGTTACGCCGGCAAAATCAAATAGTAACACGTTTATTAGAAGCCGAAAAAGCCGAAATGAACCGCGAACAGGAAGAACGCCGACAATCACAAGAAGCACAACAAAAAACCTATAACATCCCTAAAGAACTGCTGGACAAAAAAATCAAAAACCAACAAGAATACGAGATTTTACAACGGTATCAACCTGTTTTAACACCCTACTATAAAC
>BNXT01000181.1 GCA_025999775.1 Bacteroidia bacterium
GTATTGTATCCAATTTAAAATTAAATAACTCGTTTGATTTAAGGTTTGTACCCGTACTTTCAATTGGTAAGCGTTACGTATCATACTTAGTGGAAGCTTCTACGCCGGAAAGCTATGTGGAAGCTGCTACAAGTGTAGTGGCTCTTAAAGAAGTCCGAAAAAGTATAGAATCCACTATCGTCGAAATACCACTTGAATTGAAATGGAAAACCAAACGATTGATGAATTACAGGGGGTTTGTAAGTGGCGGATTGCGTTACAGCATTGATTTTGAATCGAACGCCAAAAAGAAAGCTGCCGACGACGAAGTGTTAGTAAAATTGTCTCAACACGATGTACTCTATACCTTAGGTATTGGTTTTGAATTTTACTTGCCTTTTAGCAATAAAATAGCTGTCGAATGGCGTATGGGTTTCGGATTGAGAGATATTCTCATTCACGAGCCAAGTCCCTATACTAATGGCATTGACCGAATGATGCAAAAAAATTCGCTAATTTCTATTACCTTTGAATAATGATTGTTGAAAAAGACTTGACGCTAACATCCGATATTTATTTTAACGCCGATAAATTTCACGATTGTATAGCGGAATTGCTGCATATAGAACCGGTACATATCAATCATATCGAAGTACTCAAACGGTCTATAGATGGGCGTTCAAAGATTGTGAAATGGCAATTAAAACTGCGTATTTTCACGGATAACGATAGGTTTTCACCGGAGCAGATTGCTTTTTCGTATCGGGATGTAACCCATTGTCCGCCGGTAATCATTGTCGGCGCAGGTCCTGCGGGATTATTTGCTGCGTTAGCATGTCTTGAACAGGGGTTAAAACCTGTCATCTTAGAACGTGGTAAGGATGTAAGTCAACGTAAACACGATATTGCGCAATTGAGCACAAAAGGGGTGTTGAACCCCGACTCCAACTACTGTTTTGGTGAAGGCGGCGCAGGCACATTCTCCGATGGCAAACTTTACACACGTTCCAATAAACGAGGTGATGTCGGAAAAGTGCTGAAAACATTCGTATTTCACGGTGCAGACGTCAATATCCTTGTGGATTCCACCCCACATATCGGATCGGATAAGCTGCCACAAATCATCCAAAACATTCGGGAAACCATACAGAAATATGGCGGAATATTGCATTTTGACACAAAAGTTACCGACATCCTTGTGTCGCATCAACAGTTTGAGAAAGTAGTAACCGCAACCGGACAGTTTTTTGCGGGCACGGCGCTGATCTTAGCCACCGGACATTCTGCGGACGATATGTACGCTTTGTTTGACCGCAAGGGTTGGGCGTTAGAAAGCAAACCCTTTGCGATGGGGGTCAGGGTTGAGCATCCGCAAGCGTTGATTGATAGAATACAATACCATACGACCTTGCGTCCGGCGTTTTTACCGGCAGCGCGCTATATGCTTGCCACGCAAATAGGCGATCGAGGCGTGTTTTCCTTCTGTATGTGCCCCGGTGGTCTGATTGTTCCCGCCTCTACGCATCCCCAACAATTAGTTGTGAACGGAATGTCCAATTCCTCCCATAACTCCGATTATGCCAATGCGGGCTTAGTCGTTACGGTGAATACCTCCGATTATCAGCCGTTTGCACGTCATAAGGAGGATCCCCTCGCGGGATTAACGTTTCGCGATACCTTTGAACGGCGTTTTTTTGAAAGTGGCGGCGGCAACTTTCACGCACCCGCACAAAAGATGTGCGATTTTGTGAATAAAAAACCTTCGCGTGCGTTAAACAATTCTACCTATCATCGCGGGCTAACAGCGGTCAATATTCATGGGATACTACCCGATTTCATTGGGTTTGCGTTACGTAAAGCGCTGTTTGATTTTGATGACAAAATGCACGGTTACCTGACTAACGACGCTCAACTCATTGGGTTGGAGTCGCGTACCTCGTCACCTGTGCGTATTCCTCGTAATGAACGGTTACAACATCCCGATATTTCTAATCTTTATCCTTGTGGTGAAGGTTCCGGCTATTCCGGTGGTATCGTATCCTCTGCTATAGATGCTATCAATGTGATACTTGAAGTATCAAAATACTGTAACGATACTACCTATTTTGCCTGAAAGGCAAGATTTCATAAGGTCGTCCACAGAGACGCTACGTATAATAAAGTCCTGCCTTACAGGCAGAGGCTTCTATCGTTTCTACCCCCGCAGGCAACGCTACGCTCGCCTGCGGTTATGAAAATCCCGCCCATTCGGGCGATAGGTGATTAGTTATTGCCACAAAAGAAAATGAACAATAAAAAGGTGTCAAGACAAAAGAAAAAAAATTTTAAAACTCTTGTAAATACGCTTTAACAAAAGCGTCTAAGTCGCCGTCCATGACAGCTTGTACATTGGAAGTCTCTACACCGGTACGAAGGTCTTTGACCATCTTGTAGGGTTGCATGACGTAGGAACGAATTTGAGAACCCCATTCAATTTTCTTCTTACTACCTTCAATCGCCGCAATTTTTTCGCGCTTTTTACGCATCTCTATTTCGTACAATTGTGATTTAAGCATCAACAAGGCTTTATCTCGATTTTGCAGTTGGGAACGCGTTACCTGACATTCAATAATGATACCTGAGGGGGCATGTCGCAAACGTACTGCCGTCTCTACTTTATTCACATTTTGTCCACCGGGACCGCTGGAACGAAAAGTATCCCACGTTAAATCGGCGGGATTGATTTCGATGTCGATACTATCATCAATGACCGGATACGCATAGACCGAAGCAAACGATGTATGGCGCTTGTGTGCAGCGTCAAAAGGTGATAGACGAACCAAACGATGTACGCCGCTCTCACTTTGCAGATAGCCGTAGGCAAACGTACCGGTAAATTCCAAAGTCGCCTGTTTGATGCCTGCGGTATCACCATCTTGAATGTCGATGGTGGTTACTTTAAACCCTTGTCGTTCGCCGTAACGGATATACATACGCATGAGCATCTCAGCCCAGTCCTGACTTTCGGTGCCGCCGGCGCCGGAATTGATAGTGATGATAGCATCCATGCGGTCTTCCTCCGCCGAAAGCATGTTCTTGAGTTCTAAAGCCTCAACAGCCGATAAAGTAGCGATATACTGCTTCTCAACCTCTACTTCGGTAGCTTCGCCGGCAGTAAAAAACTCCGCTATGACCTGTAAATCTTCTAAATACCCAACAACGGCAGCGTATTGATCTGTCCATACTTTCTTCTCTTGAATACGTTTAAGATGCTGTTCGGCTTGTTTGGAATCATCCCAAAAATCAGGCGCTAACGTCCGTTGTTCTTCTTGTGCAATGGCTGCTATTTTGCTGTCAATGTCAAAGGAACCTCCTCAAATCCATTACTCTGGATTCTAAATCTTTCAAATTTTCGGGACTATACATAGTGTGTCAATTTTTATTATGCAAAAGTACATAAAAATTTAGAGATTTCCA
>BNXT01000182.1 GCA_025999775.1 Bacteroidia bacterium
ATTCTTTACTCTACCACTCTGCCTATTGTTCGCAACAAACAGTTTTGCTCAAACATGGAACATTGGTACGCCGATTTCCACTGCTGTAACGGCAACTCTGAGCAATGACACTTTAACGATTAGTGGCATAGGAGCAATGGCAAATTGGTTAATAGGGGCAGCTCCATGGTATTCTGTAAGAACATCCGTTAAAACAGTGGTTATACAATCGGGTGTAACGAGCATCGGGAATTATGCGTTTTATGACTGTAGCGGCTTGACAGGCAGTTTAACTATTCCTAAATAGTGTGAGGAGTATTGGGGATAGTGCGTTTACGTATTGTAACGGACTGACCAGTTGTAGAATAGCATGGAAAGATACTACAGGAATTTCTGTAAATAGTGCTGCCTTTTACGGAAGAGTACTGGACACGCTGTTTGTTCCTGTCGGTACAACATCACTGTATCAAAGTGTTGCCCCATGGAATACATTTGATACTATCATCGAATATGCCGGTTCTGATGCCACCTTGAAATCATTGACTATGTCCACCGGTACTTTGTCGCCAGCGTTTGATCCTGCTGTAACGATTTATGGTATTAGAGTTGCAGATAGCAATAGCGATATTACAATAAACGCAGCACCCAATGATGATTCCGTGAAAAGTGTAGTCGGCATAGGCAGTAAAAACCTTGCGATGGGTACCAATGCGTTTAATATCGTTGTAACTGCTGAAAATGGTACTGACCAGACCAATTATTTAGTCGTCGTTATTCGAGAAAATACCCTTGTTATTCATGATACCATTCATACGATAGACACTGCATATAGCGTCATCAACGATACAATTCTCTTGTATGATACCATTCACACGATAGATACTGCATATAGCATCATCAACGATACCATCCTCTTGCATGATACCATATTCTTGTACGATACAGTATATCTGACCGACACGGTCTATATTGTCATCAATGATACAATACCTACTACAAACAGCATTGTTTCTACCACAGTGGCGGTAGCAGTGTATCCCAACCCCGTCGTTAATGGAGAGTTGAGAATTGAGAATGGAGAATTAAAGTCAGGAGACAAAATAGAGATTTACAACGTAAATGGTGCGTTTGTAGAGACGTGGCATGCCGCGTCTCTACAAGGCAATACCATCAACATTGCACACCTTCCCGCAGGTGAGTACATCGTGAAAGTAGGTGGTTCGGCAGGCTCACCAACCAGAATAGCGAAGGTGGTGAAAAATAAGGAATAAAAGATTTAGCCGATTTTCCGGTACTTCACTCGAAAAAAAGTTGAAGAGAACAATGTTTTCTTTTTAAAAATACGAGAGAAGTAGGCGGGGTCTTCAAATCCCAATTGAAGGGCTATTTCATTCACATTCATTTCACTATGGATCAATAATCGTTTGGCTTCTAGTTTTAAATCTAACACAAGTTGTTTAGCGGATACACGCCTGCCTATCGTTCGGTCGTCCCTCCCTCTCTCTTTAGCAAGCTCGCTTTTTGCTTACATGAAGGATGGATGCCCGACAAGATAAACTAAGGAACAAGCACGAGACGGAAGCCCAGAAAGTTGTAGCGATATCCGGGACTAAAGTTGTAGCGGCTCGACACACGACAGAGCGAAGCATTGCCGTTCCAGCTGCCGCCGCGATCCACGCGGTCGGAGCCAGTAGTAGCGCCTATAGGATTACTCGTACTACTTGGATACGTACTAATCCCATACCAATCACTGCACCACTCAAACACATTCCCACTCATATCATGAAGACCCAACTCATTGGCGGATTTTGTACCTACCACATGCGTTTTACTTCCTGAATTATCACCGTACCAAGCCACATCCCCTATCGTATTACTTCCACTATAGTCATAGTTATGCGTGCTTTGTCCGCCCTTGGCGGCGTACTCCCATTCCGCTTCCGTAGGTAAACGATAATGAGCGCTGCCTAAGGTTCCGCCATTTGCTAATACCGACAATTTGTAGCAAAAACCATTCGTATAATACGTAACGCCTTTTTCCGTATAACCTACACTACCGCCCGATGACGTGCCTACTATATCTCCCCAATTTACATAATACATCGGATAGTTATCACCAACGCCATAACTACTTGATGGCGCTGTGCCGGGGTCGGGGTAACTGCCCATTACATCATACCACTGCTTCTGCATTACCTCGTACTTCCCTATCTGAAATGTACTGATGCTCACACTGCTTCCATTAAGCGTCGTCGTGCCGCCGGGGACATTGATCATCTCCGGTATTGTCGGTACTGTCGGTATTGTCGGCGTACTTGTAGTCGTAAAACTAACTTGACTCCCATAAGCAGCGCCAAACGTGTTAGTAGCATAAGCCCGCACATAATAGGTTGAACCGGTAGTTAACCCTGTTATAGCTGCATCATAACTGCCTGTGCCACTACCGGATACTATCTTTTTGGTACCATTCGCTATATCCGGATTTGTAAACGTCGAATAGACAAAGCCGCGTTCTGTATATTGAGGTAATCCGACACTCGTTATAGTTCCACGAAACGTTGCCGTACTTGCCGTAATATTTGTCGCAGTCAACGTATTAAGCGTTGGCAAACCCCCATTTTCATTAGTCGCTTTGACCGTCAATTTCCTACTGCCATTGTCGGCAGTTACATGAATAGTGGTCGTGTTCACGCCCCCATTCAGTTTGTCTCTATCAATCGTAATACTGACTGATTGCGTAGCGCTGGCTTTCAAGATACCGTTCACTTTGCTTATAGCCGTAATCCATTCACTGGTCTCCGTTATGTCCCATTCAATGCTTCCGGGTCCATCGTTAAAAATACCGAACGAGCGCGTAATAACGGAGGCTACCGTGCCAAAGTTCAGGCTATCAATATCCTTTTTATTACTATTTACCACGCGCAAAGAGAACGGTAATTTCTCTATCTGCGCATCGCCTTTGGCAGCGCTGCCTGCGCTTACGTCAATACTGTAATTGGTGTCGGTATAGCCTGTTTTGGTTACATTGATGGTATAACTACCGGCTTTCAAATCGGCAAATTCATACTGTCCTTCCGTTCCCGTAACGGTATTCAATCCTAAGGGTTTGAGTTGCACGTCAACGGACTTGATTGGCTCGCCAGTGGCTTTGTCAGTGATTACGCCATAGATACTGCCCGGTACCGGTACCTCCGGCTTTTTACACGTTGAAAGCAATGCCAACATAGCGATTGCTATAGCGCTATACAATAAGGATTTGGATAAGAATTATGATTTCATTGGTATTTTAATCATTTATGAAAACCCTTAAAACAGCCTAAAAAGCACTTTAAATGCGATTTCGCATGGGGGGCAAATATACCTGTGTCGGCTCTATCTATAGGGCTAATAGCAAAGGTTTTCGTAAATTGATGTTTTGAGGTCATCAGAGGAAAAATGTATCTAT
>BNXT01000183.1 GCA_025999775.1 Bacteroidia bacterium
ATAAAGTATTAGTTATTGGCGCCGGTGGTGTCGCCACCGTAGCAATTAAAAAGATGGCTGCAAATGCAGATGTCTTTAACGAAATTATCGTCGCCTCACGCACAAAATCCAAATGTGATGCGATAGCCGCTGCATTGCCCGACAAAAACATCACCACAGCACAAGTAAATGCCGACAATGTTGCGGAACTTGTTGCGCTCATACAAAAGACGCAACCGAACTTAGTAGTCAATTTGGCGCTACCCTATCAAGATTTAACAATCATGGAGGCTTGCTTGGAAACCGGTGTCAGCTATTTAGATACCGCCAACTACGAACCCGTGGAAGAGGCTAAGTTTGAATATAAATGGCAGTGGGCATACCAACAAAGATTTCAAGACAAAGGTCTTACCGCTATTCTGGGTTGCGGCTTTGACCCGGGTGTAACCGGTGTATTCACAGCGCACGCCGTGAAATACCATTTCAGCGAAATCCATTATTTAGACATCGTGGACTGCAATGCCGGTGACCATGGTAAAGCTTTTGCGACTAATTTTAACCCGGAAATCAATATCCGTGAAGTTACGCAACGCGGTAAGTATTGGGATAATAGCCAATGGGTAGAAACGGAACCTCATCAGATACACCAACCGTTGACCTACCCTAATATAGGACCTAAAGAATCCTACCTGATCTATCACGAAGAGTTGGAGTCCTTGGTTAAAAACTTCCCAACAATCAAACGAGCACGTTTTTGGATGACCTTTGGGCAAGAATATTTGACGCATTTGCGGGTGATTCAAAATATCGGAATGGCAGGTATTGAACCTGTCTTGTACGAAGGCAAAGAAATCGTACCTATCCAGTTTTTGAAAGCGGTGTTGCCCAATCCGGGCGATCTGGGCGCTAACTATAAGGGTTGGACATCCATAGGTTGCCGTATCAGCGGATTAGACAAGGACGGCAACCCCAAAACGTATTATATCTATAATAACTGCAACCATGAAGTGGCTTACAAAGAAACCGGCACCCAAGCAGTGAGTTATACTACCGGCGTCCCCGCTATGATAGGCGCTATGATGTATCTCAAAAACCTGTGGAAAAAACCGGGCGTGTTTAATGTCGAAAACTTTGACCCCGACCCTTTTATGGCAGAACTCAATAAACAAGGACTACCCTGGATTGAAATGCAGAACGTGGATTTGGAAGTATAGACTTATTGGTATAACCGCTCAAAATTCTCCCAAAATCGTGGATAAGACTTGCTTACCACTTGCGGGTCTTCTATCTTCAGTTGGTCGGTAACAGTTGAAAACAACGAAAAAGCCATCGCCATACGGTGGTCGCTGTACGTGCGAATAGGTTCCGAAAAATCAAGCGGATGATCAATAGGCTCTATCATTAAAGTTGTATTATTGTCTGCTATCCGAACATCGGCATGAAGTCGGGTTAATTCTTGGTAAAGCGCTTGTATGCGATCTGTTTCTTTATGTTGAAGGGTCTGTAACCCATGCAGGCATCCTCGAATGTTTTTGGCAACACAAAAGCAAGCCATCGTTGGTGCAATATCCGGACAATCGGTAAAATCAAAAGTCCATGTTTGCGGATACTGTAATCTGTCGTTGTGTTGGATAACAAGCCCTTCCGGTGTTTTGTTTGTATTAATACCAAAGGCTTCAAACATCTTGATAAGTATGGTATCGCCTTGTACGCTATGGTCAAATAGATTTGGAATATACAACTGTGCTGTGTCTGCAAGCGCTGCTAAGGCGTAGAAATAGGAGGCTGCAGTCCAGTCGGATTCTACAGTTACACTATTCATACTTAAACGACCCTTAACGCTGATGTGATGAGGATCTACAATTACGGTACAGCCGGCTTGTTGCAGAAGTGTTGCCGTCATAGTAATATAGGGCGCAGATACGGTAGCGCCGCCCAACTCTATCGTTAATCCGCCGTCTATGGCAGGCGCAATCAACATCAACGCAGACACAAATTGACTGCTTTTCTCGGCATGGATATGTACTACAGGCAGATTTCGCAGGGTTTGTCCGTGTATTAAAAGAGGCGGATTACCGTCGTTTTGATAGGTAATATCAGCGCCGATAGACCGTAGTGTGGTAACCAAATCGTAGATCGGACGATTGAGCAGACGGTCATCGCCGGTTAGTAGCCACTGACCGGGTGCGATTGACAAAAATGCGGTGAGAAACCGAAATACACTACCTGCATTATGGCAGTCTATACGATGTGGATGCGTAAAATCATGCGTAGCTTCAATATCGCCGAGCAACTGTTGCAATAATACCGTATCATCTGCATCCGACAGATTATGGATTGTCCCCTGACTATGCGATAAGGCGCGCATAATGAGTAAGCGATTAGCGATACTTTTTGATGCCGGTAAATCAATCTGTGCATCCAACGACGCAGGGAGTTTAGATAACAATATAATCATAGTGGCGCCTTTGAGAGACTTTGATAGTACTGAAATGCCGAAAAAACTGCATCCTTGTCTATAATTTGATTGTATTTAGGAGCGCCAATGGCTTTTAACAAGACACAATGCACCTCTTGATGACTGTTTTTCTTATCGTGCTGCATAATTTGCCAAAGCGTTTCAAAATGTTGGGATTGCACCGCAATAGGAGAGAAATACTTTAAAATCAGGTTATTTATTTGGTCGCACGTGTTTTTACTAAGACCTAGATAGCGTACGGATAACATCGTTTCACACAACATCCCCATAGCAACGGCATGACCGTGAGTAATCGGTTGACCGGACGACAGAAAAAAACTTTCAAAGCAATGTCCAAAAGTATGTCCAAAATTGAAAATTTGACGTACATTTTGTTCGGTTGGATCCTGTTCAACGATAGTGTGTTTAAACTCAGCTGCACGTTCTGCTAAAAATGCTAAACGTGAAATATCATTCAATAGATCGGTTGATAATTGAGAAAACAGGTTGGCGTTCGCAATTAAGCAGGTTTTGATAATTTCGCCCAAGCCTGACAGCAAGTGTTCCGTAGGCAATGTTTCTAAAAAATCTGCATAAATAAACGTGCCTAAGGGTTGATGGAAAGCGCCAATCAGGTTTTTATAATTCAGAAAGTCAATACCGGTTTTTCCTCCGGTAGCGGCGTCCGCCATGGCAAGCAAGGTTGTCGGCACATTAATGTAGCGAATACCGCGCTTGTATGTAGCAGCTGCAAAACCACCAAGGTCACAAACAACCCCACCTCCTAAGTTGATAAGTACCGTCCCCCGATCGGCTTGCAATTGCGTGAGTTGCCCCATTACCGATAAATAGGTCTCGTAAGTCTTGTGAATTTCGCCACTCGGAATCTCAATGACAGCCATCGGCTTTTTATCAACAGAAAATCTTGGTAAACAATAGCGCTTGGTATTATTGTCAACTAAAATAATAC
>BNXT01000184.1 GCA_025999775.1 Bacteroidia bacterium
GAGATAGACGTAGAGAGTGGCAGTATGCCACAACCGGCAGAGGATCCCACCCGCACAGGCTATACCTTTATAGGCTGGTCGTTGACGGCAATCAACAGGTCGCACAGCGCTATCGTGAATGTGGGCGACGCAACACCGGTGAATTTGAATACGGTAAAGATAGCCGGTGATACGACCTTGTATGCTATATGGTTGCATAACCGTTACCGCGTAACCTACAATATCAATGGAGGCTCAAGCGGCGTAATGTATGAACAGACGTTTGTCTATGACAGTGTAATGAGTTTACAGGCAAACGCGTACAGTAGGGATGGCTACACTTATGTAGAGTGGAATACCAAAGCTAACGGTAGTGGGACGAGTTATGTCAATAGCGCCGGCATATCGACGCTGACAACGCAATCGGATAGTTTGGTCGAGTTGTATGCGCAATGGCGAGCGAATAACTATACCTTGCGCTTTGCGGATGGACAACGTGTAGGCATGTCGTCGGTGAGCATGCCGGAGACTTTGCGGGGAGTGCGCTATGATTCGGTAGTGGGCAAGCTGCCGGTACCCAGAACATCAGGCTTTGGATTTGTAGGATGGTACACGCAGGTGGACGTTACAGACCCGTGGGTAGGCGCCGGAACACGGTATGTGGATACCAGCGCATATCGGATAGCCTCGGATACAACATTGATAGCGGTATGGATTGCTGGCCACCATACCGTGGTATATGAAATGAATGGCGGCGCAGGGTGTTTCCCAACGCCGGTAGAAGCAGGACATCCGGTAGTGCGACCGACTAATCCGACGCGTAGAGGCTATGATTTTGAGGGTTGGTATCATGATAATACGACATTTAGCCATCCGTGGCAATTTGCACTGACAACAACACCGCCGGCGGATTTGGTAACATCAGATACAACGATATATGCAAAGTGGAACGTGCTCACCTATTCAGTGGCGTATAATGGCAATGGAAATACAAATACGGGAGACCCAATAATGTCAACGTCGAATCAGACGTATGATGAGAAGTTCGGCTTGGATTCCAATACATATAAGAAGACGGGCTACTCTTTTGAGAGTTGGAATACGAAGATAGACGGCAGCGGTACACGCTATGGGAATGGGGATACGGTGAACAACTTGACGACAGAGGCAGGCGTTACGGTAATATTGTATGCGCAGTGGCAACCGAATGTCTATACGCTACACTATGATAAGAACGAAAGTGGCTACGGGAGTACGTCAACATTAGAATGGACTTCACAGTCAGTACGTTATGACAGTCGAATAGACAGCATGCCGAGTATAGAGCGGGTAGGCTATAAGTTTAGAGGGTGGTACACGCATCGCGATAGTTTACAGGGCGTACAGCATAAACGAGACGAGATTTATCAGTACGCTAAAGACACGACGCTGTATGCGCAATGGCAACCTACAAGGTATGTTATAGTGTTTACAAGCAACGGTGGCGAGCGCGTGCCGGATAGGGTCGTACCTTATGGCGAAACATTGACCTTACCGATGACAGAGCGTGAGGGCTACCGGTTTGCAGGCTGGTGCACGAGTGCGGATATGCTCGATACCTTGTCAGGCGATACGGTAGTGGTAAGTTCAATGATACTGTATGCGGCATGGATAGCCAATACGTACTATGTGGCATACTATGGTAATGGAGCAACATCCGCCGGCGCTATGTTGACTACAGCGCACCGGTATAACGAAAAGAAAGCCTTGGCGCCGAATACGTACAATCGAACGGGCTATAGGTTTATGAATTGGAATCTGACACCGTCAGGCGATTCAACGGGGATGTCGGATGGATTGACGGTGTTGAACTTGACGGAAGTGGAAAAAGATACGGTGAAGTTGTATGCACAATGGAGCGTAGTGATGAACCTGTATAAGTTGTATTTTGAGGCAGGCGCCGGCAATAGTGGCGGCATAGATTCGATGTTTGTAACTTATGATGCGGCGGTAGGAGCATTACCCAAAGGGAGCTATATAGGCTATACGTTTCAAGGATGGTTTACCATGCCCAACGGAGCCGGTGTATGGTATAGAGATACGACGGTATTTAGATCGGCAATGAATGTGCGTTTGTACGCAAAATGGACGGCGCTGACGTATTACGTGGTATTAGATAAACAAGGCGGAACGGGCAGTGTGAATGGAACAATAGCGACGTATGGAGCGGTGATGCCCAATATAGGCAGTGTGATACCGCAACGAACGGGCTATACGTTTATGGGCTATTATGACCGCACCGACGGCATGGGTATATGCTATTATGGAGCGAATATGGCGGCGTATAGTGGAAAAATATGGGATAAGGTGGTGGACGGAAGCGTGTTGTATGCAGCTTGGCAAAGCAATAAGTACATCGTGAGGTACAACAAAGGCAGAACATCGGCAACAGGTACGATGGCTTTACAGGAACATACGTATGCGAAACAAAAGCAATTAGATACGAATCAGTATGCGAGTGAGGGCTATGATTTTGCGGGTTGGGGCTTGAGTGCGGCAACAAGTGCAGTAACGTATAGCAATGGCGCTCAGGTGATAAATTTAAAGACGGCGGCAGCCGATACGTTAGATTTGTACGCGAAGTGGAACCCGCACACATATAGAGTATCGTTGATATTGCAAGGCGGCACGGGCGCTAATAGCGTACAGGCAACGTATGAGACGGCGATGCCGACGACGACAGCGCCGCAACGCACAGGCTACCGATTTGTAGGCTATTACGATGATACGACGGCAGGAAAAGTACAGTATTATCAACTGAGTACTACAGACACGACGGAGATAGTATCGACGCGGAATTGGGATAAAGCAACAGATACGGCGAAATTGTACGCGTCATGGCAAGCAAGGCTGTACAAGATAACATTTACTGAAGCGGGATCTACACAGAATATAGCCTATGATAATGTCGTGGGAACGACGCCTACGGCAACACGCATGGGTTATAGACTCACAGGGTGGCAAACAGCAGAAGGGGTATCTATCACTAATACGACGATATACAGAATAGATAGTAACATAGTAGTAACGGCAATTTGGCAACCGTGGTACTATACGGTACATTTTAGGAATACTATGGAGAGCAATAGCGATAGTATAAACAAGATGGGGACGCAGGTGTTTTACTATGCAACGCCACAATCCTTGAAGCCCAATACGTATGAGTTGATAGGATATGAGTTTGTGGGATGGGCGGACACCGCCAATGCGAGTGTGGCGAAATATGCCAATGAAGCATTATTCGATACGGTGATGTCGGCAGATGCAGCAACAGTGATACTTCATGCGGCATGGAAGCTGGCAACCTATACGGTAGTGATGGATAAGAACGGCGGACAAGGCGGTACGGATACCATATATGTAACGTATAATG
>BNXT01000185.1 GCA_025999775.1 Bacteroidia bacterium
ATTCGGATACGCTTATAGGTGTCGGAAAAATGTTGATAGTTTTTCCATACTATTTTATCTTCTTTCAATTTGTCAATTATATCATTAGGAAAAATAAAAGGTTCAGACAAAACATTTCGTATTTTAACCTCAAATTTTGGGTGTATCATTTTATTTTCCAATAGCCATTTAAGCCTTTCTTTGTTAGCTTGCGAGTAGGCGCTTTTAGGGTTTCTTGGGGTGAAGCGCTGAATTTTATGTTCTTTGTCAAGTGATTTTATCGTACTGTCAATCCAATCGAAACAAAGGGCTTCTTCAACCGCATCATTGTATAAAATGCTTTTTTTGCCTGACGACTTATTAGGAAATACAAACCAAATTTCACCTTGGGTTTCAAAGTTGTCTGTCAGCCATTTTCTCCAATCTTCTCGATGTTCAAAATACTTTATTTTATTCTCTGTTGTCACAATAGTTTGATTAGACACAAGCAATTGCGTCGGCTCCTGTTATGCAGAACTCATCGTTATTGTTTGTCAAGTTTTATTATTCCAATTTTTTTTGTAAATCTTTAATTGCGTCTTGTGCCGATTTATTTGTCGGGTCTAAAATTAAGATCCTCTTATAATACTCCATAGACTGAGTATTTTGTCCATCTCTTTTGAGCGCTTCAGCATAACTGTCTAACGTATTAACGTCGTTAGGGAATTCTTCCGTTGCTAATTTTAATAGGGTTAAACTTTCTTTCACTTTACCTTCTGTAAGAAGACTATATCCAAAATTATTGAGAAATGTTTTTGAATTTGCAAGGTCGTAAGCAGTGTCTGTTTTTATTCGGTTATAGTCCATTATCACTTGGAGTAGTCCATTATTCAAATAACTTTCATGCAAAGCAATCTCTATCGGCTTTTTAGGCATTTGATAGGGTTGTTGTGTAAGTATAGAATATATGCCACTACTTGTGTTATCGAGGTCGCCTACGTTTAATGTTTGATTTGTAAGAAGAATAATGCAAATATTGTCTTCTTTAAATTGTATTAGAAACGCGTTAAATCCGTTTATTCCACCTGGACGCCCAATTGCAGTTTTTCCGTTTTTCATTTTAACGATAAACAGACCATAAGCATGACTACCAATAACAGGTGTGAAAAATAGCTTTTTACTTTCTTCCGTTAATAATACGTTTCCATTCCAAGCTTGTTCCCATAACATTAAATCATCAACTGTGGAATACATAGCGCCTGCTGCATAAGTACTGGTTGCCATATTTATAGGATAGGAATTAGTAAATCCTTCATAGCCATAATTATACCCTTTTGCTCTTTTAGGCAAAACTGCTGTAATTGAGTCTAAGCCTGTGTTGCGCATACCTACTTTTTCCAATATATTTTTTTGTAGAACTTCCGAATAGGATTTACCTGTTACCGATTCTATTATAAGCCCAAGCAAATAATAATCTGTATTACAATAATGGTATTTACTTCCGGGTTCAAAAAGCAATGTCTTGTATTGGCAATATTGTTCTGCAAATGCTGTGGGCGTAATTGACAAGAGCGCTAACTCTTTATAAAAATCTAAACGTTCGGTGTAGTTGGCCAACCCTGATGAATGTGAAAGTAAATTTTTGATTGAAATTTTACTCGCCGTTTCTTTTTCATACCAAGGAAGGAACTTTTCTAATTTGTCGTCTAAACTGATTAGTTTTTTTTCGACTAACTGCATAATAAGCATGGCAGTAAAAGTCTTAGTCATTGAACCTATTCTAAATTTAGTTGTCCTGTCATTTTTTATGTTCCATTCTGCATCTGCAAAACCATAGCTGTTACTAAAAACAACGTTTCCGTTTTGGACTACTAAAGCATTGCCGTTGAATTTTTTTATTTCTGCGTAGGAGGTTATTAAATCATCAATTTTTTGTGATTGTTGTTTTGAAATCTGTCCACTTCCATAAAGGGGTAAAATTAACAAAGTGACCGAAATAAAAAAAGTAAACAGTCTATTTTTGAAACAAGTTTTTGTGTTTTTCATAGTATTAATGTTTTGAAATTATCCATTTTCCACCTTTATCTGCACCATCTCGGCGGATAATGCCGTTGTTTTTGAGTTGTAAGATATTCCATTCCACCCCTCTTCTTGTTAATCCTGTTATGTCCGCTAATTCTTTTTGTGTAATGTTAGGATTATTGTGTATTGCCGTCAGAATTTTCTCCACAGTTTTCTCCACAGTTTCGGGGATTTTCTCCACAGTTTTCTCCACAGTTTCAGGGATTTTCTCCACAGTTTTCTGGTTGTTTTCTGGTTGTTTCCTGGTTGTTTTCTGTACCGCTTTTCGTACTACTTTCTTCATTTTCCCCTACTTCTTCATCAAATGGAAATTGAACATACATAGTGCTGTCGGTAAATTCAAAAATATTTGTATCGTAAAATTTTGTGATTCCACGAATACCAAAACCTAATGCTTCAACAAGTTCCAAATCTTTGAGGATACGCATTAATTCAGGATTTCGCAGAGCGGAAACGCCAAGAAAAAAGTCGTTAATTGTAAGTTGAGGCACCAACCCACCATAAGAACGAATAGCAAAACGATTTTGAAACACCTCGAAAATAGGCAACATTCCATAAGAATAATCATTGTGAGCGAAAGTGTTGTCATTCAAAGGTTTGGCAAATCTGCGATAATGAATAAACAAATCTCCAAAAGTTAATTCCTGTTCGGGCGATTCAATATTTATCAGCGATTTAGGAAATGATTTTGTTTGAAAAGCATAAATCATTTTTTGTGTCATCGGTTGAGCCGAACTGCCTATACGGATAAATGTCCCCGATTCCGAAAGTCCTTTGTTTTTAATGTAATATGGTTTTTCTGTACCTTCTCGTAAGGTAATTCTTAATACCGTTTTGTCCGAAGTTTTTTCGGCGCTTATAGAAAAAAGCGACATAATACTCGGCGAAATGCCACAAATCAAGCGGTCTTTTACTTGCAGTTGAATTTTATCAATATCGGGAACGCCAACAACATCGCCGTTATTTTTCACGCCGATATAAATATTACCACCCTTTGCATTGAGAAAGGCAACCGCTTCTTTTTCAAGCGAAGCAGTGAGTTTTTCTTTGTATTCAACTAACTCATTTTCAACTTGAAACATTTTATATTCTATATTTTGTGTTTTCGACATATAACCTTTGACAAAGTTACAAAAAATTCCCAAAATATTACTTCTTTTGTGGCAATAGCCTTTTCTTCTTACTTTTTCTTTTGTTTTGATACATTTTATTGGAGGCTGTCTCAAAAGGGTAGTTTTTAATCAACTATTTAGGCGGCCAGTTTGAGGTTTTGAGAAGAAAAATAATTATCTCTCAGTAGAAAGTTTGATTTTGAGATAAAAATGATGATAACAGTAACT
>BNXT01000186.1 GCA_025999775.1 Bacteroidia bacterium
GAAAAATATTTACTCAATCAAACCAATTTTGATTCAACCCTGCCTGACAAATTGAAAGATCAGGCAATTTTAGCCGTTAAGGATGAATATAATTTAGAATTTCTTAATCTTGCAGAGGAACATTCTGAAAACGAACTCGAAACGGCATTAGTCAATAATATTCGTAAATTTTTGTTAGAGATGAACTATCAATTTGCGTTTGTTGGTAATCAATTTCGCATTGAAATAGACGATAATGAATATTTTATCGACCTTTTGTTGTATCACAGACAGTTGCAATGCCTTGTAGCGATTGAACTGAAAATAGGAAAATTTATCCCCGAATACAAAGGTAAAATGGAATTTTATTTGGCAATTCTAAACGATAAAGTAAAATTGCCCAACGAAAACGATGCGATTGGCATTATTATTTGTAAGGAGAAAAACCGTACCGTAGTGGAATATTCGCTAAAAAACAGCAATATGCCTATCGGTGTGGCGACCTACTCAACAAGTACCATTCTACCAAAAGATTACGAAAATCTATTGCCCGCTAAAAATGAAATTGAAGAAAAAATAAATCAATATTTCAATTATTGAATCCACCTCGCTACCAATCAGCGCAAAAATTTGTGATTTGAAAAAAAATATGTATCTTTGTATCTGTAATAATACATAGTATCGAAAAATCCTATGAAAACATTCAAAATAGGCGGGATTCATCCCAATGACTACAAGCTCAATGCCGAAGCGCCGGCTAAAGACCTTGCTTTGCCCAAACAGGGCATCGTATTTGTGAACCAACACCTTGGCGCACCCTCAAAAAGTATCGTACAAAAAGGCGATAAAGTCAAGGTTGGACAATTATTGACCCAAAACAACGCTTTTATCGGCTCTAACGTACACTCCCCTTATTCCGGCACGGTGTCCAAAATAGACATGGTATATGATGCCAGCGGCTACCGTAAAGAAGCTATCTTTATTGATGTAGAGGGTGATGAATGGTTAGACAGCATTGACCGCAGCGATACCATTTGTCGAGACATCGCCCTATCCGGCGAAGAAATCATTGCTAAAATCAAAGAGATGGGGATTGTTGGTCTCGGTGGCGCTTGCTTCCCTACCCAAGTTAAACTATCCGTACCTGAAGGTAAGAAAGCCGAGTATCTCATTATCAATGCAGTAGAGTGTGAACCCTATCTGACCGACGATTACCAACTGATGGTCAACAACGGCGAACAGTGCTTTATCGGTGTGTCCATACTAAAAAAAGCATTGAACGTTTCCAAAGCTTATATCGGTATCGAAATCAATAAACCTAAAGCGATTGCTATTTTTCAAGAATTGGCGAAAACATTTGATGGCATCGACGTTGAACCGCTGAAGATGAAATACCCTCAAGGCGCTGAAAAACAGTTGATTTACGCCATTACGGGACGTGAAGTGCCTTCCGGTAAACTGCCTGTCGATGTGGGTTGCGTGGTCTGCAATATTGGTACCGCTTTTGCCGTCTATGAGGCTGTACAAAAAAATAAACCGCTCTTTGAACGCACGGTAACAGTAACCGGTAACACCGTTAAAGAGCCTACAAACTTTAATGTTCGGGTCGGCACGCCAATCTCCAATATTTTAGACGCCGTAGGCGGTATCCCGGAGGGCGTTGACAAAATCGTCAGCGGCGGTCCGATGATGGGTAAAGCATTGTTTACAACCGATACCGCCGTGGTTAAAGGGATGTCAGCGCTATTGCTCATCGACCAAAACGAATCTAAACGCTCTAAAGACGTTGGTTGTATCCGTTGCTCAGAATGTCTCAAAGCCTGCCCTATGGGACTGCAACCCTATCTGCTCTCAGCCTTAGTTGAGAACGAGAACACCGAACAACTCTACCACGAAAACATCCTTGACTGTATCGAATGTGGTTGTTGTTTGTACAGTTGCCCTGCCCACCGTCCGCTCCTTGACCTCGTTCGCTTAGGCAAATTCAATACCCGAATATGGGTAACACAAAATAGTAATAATAAGTAGTTTACTTTATCAATCCTGACAGAATATGAACAAACTAACGATTTCCGGAGCGCCGCACCTACATAGCGATAACAATGTCTCCAAAATCATGTGGGGTGTTGTGATAGCGCTGATACCGACCACCCTAACGTCCATTTATTTTTTTGGAATACCCGCCTTGCTAACCATCCTCGTATCGGTGGCTTCCTGTTTATTTTTTGAATGGGCTATCCAAAAATATCTTATCAAAGGCGATCCGACCGTACGCAACGGGTCGGCAATCATTACAGGATTGTTGTTAGCCTTTAATTTGCCAAGTAATATACCTTTGTGGATGGTCATGATTGGCGCATTAGTAGCTATTGGCATAGCCAAGATGGCATTCGGAGGTTTGGGTAACAATCCTTTTAATCCCGCCTTAGTGGGACGGGCGTTTTTGTTAGTGTCTTTCCCTGTTGCAATGACCTCTTGGCCTACAATTCACCCGTTATTTGGGGAAAGTCTATTGGATGCAGTAACAGGTCCAACCCCTTATGGTTTTGTTAAAGAGGGTTTAGCGTTGGGCAAACCCATGGAAGAGCTGATGAATCAGGTTCCTAAAGCCATGCACTTGCTCATTGGTCAAGCCCCCGGATCGCTCGGCGAAGTGTCCGCTATCGCCATCATACTTGGCGGTATCTATATGTTATGGCGAAAAATCATCACTTGGCATATTCCGGTAACTATGTTGGGTTCTGTCTTTATCTTTACGGCTATACTCCATATTATTGACCCTACTCTTTATGTTGATCCATTCTTTCATTTACTTTCCGGCGGTCTGATGTTAGGCGCCGTATTTATGGCAACAGATATGGTAACGTCGCCGATGTCCGCCGTCGGACAACTGATATTCGGTGCGGGTTGCGGTGTATTGACGGTTCTCATTCGCGTATGGGGCGCCTACCCCGAAGGCGTGTCGTTTGCTATTTTGATTATGAATGCGTTTGTGCCTCTTATTAACCAAGGATTTAAACCCAGAGTGTTCGGGAAATAAGTTACAATAAATAGAAATGCAATAATTCACATGATTATGAACCGACAACACTTTGCCAAGTTAGGAGTATCCTTGATACTTCTATGTTTCATCAGCCTTGGAATGGGATGCAAAAAAGAACTACCCCAAGAGATTGAAATAATACCATGTAACCATAGAGATAGCACTTGGAGAAAATACGCAGCAAAGGAAGTTACTATAATGCCAAACACGATGCTTGATTTCGTACATCTGCGCGATTACACAACCAACATTAGGCAAACAATTTGGTTTATAGGAAATAAAGTTGTACTGCGAGAAATAACTCCTGACGGTTTCAATATGATATATATTTGTAACTTTCCTAAT
>BNXT01000187.1 GCA_025999775.1 Bacteroidia bacterium
TCTATAAATTATGCTATTACAAATAGAAACACAAAGCATTTTAAATCAGGCTGTCCAAGCGACGCAACCGATTGTACAAAGTAGCGAATCCATACCGGTGATGGATCTTGCCTTGAAAGGGGGCTGGATTATGATACCCCTACTACTGCTATTTGCGGTTACGATCTATATCTCCGTTGAACGCTGGATTATGATTAACAGATCATCGCGTGAACCAAGCAACTTCATGCAAACAATTCGTGATTTTGTTCACGAAGGACGGTTAGATTCGGCTTTATTGCTGTGCAATAACACAGACAGCCCTATTGCACGCATGGTGGCAAAGGGTATTACCCGCATTGGGAAACCACTCAACGACATCAATGCTGCCATTGAGAATGTCGGTAAGATTGAGGTGTCCAAATTAGAAAACCATTTAGCATGGCTATCTACTTCCGCCGGCGCTGCACCCATGATCGGTTTTCTTGGAACTGTTGTTGGCATGGTACGCGTATTCTTTGATATGGCTTCTAAAGGCAATAACATTGAAGTAGCAACCTTAGCCAATGGTATGTATCAAGCGATGGTTACTACCGTTGCCGGCTTGATAGTCGGTATATTAGCCTATATCGGCTACAACTACCTTGTATCACGCATCGAAAAATTGGTGTCTATCCTTGAAGCACGCACCACCGAATTTATGGATCTACTCCAAGAACCAGCACAATCGAAAAAACAATAACTCTGAAAATACCAACGAATGGCTATTAAAAAACAACATAAGCGTTCGACCGAATTTAGTGCGGCATCCATGACCGATTTGGTCTTTCTGTTGCTTATCTTCTTCATCTTGGTATCAACCTTGGTTAGTCCTAACGCTATCAAATTGCTATTGCCTTCCAGCAACAGTAAAACAATGGCAAAGCAAACCACCACGATTTATATCAACGAACAACTACAATTCTTTATAGGCGAGATGCCTATCAGCGAAACACAGTTAGAATCATCGCTTGCACAAGCATTAGTGAACGAAACAGAAGGCGTCGTCGTGATTCGTGCCGATAAGTCCGTGCCCATACAGTATTTTGTGTATATTTTTGATGCGTTGAACAGTATCAATAATAAGAATGGAACCAAACATAAACCTATATTAGCCGTCAGTCCAAAAGAATGAACAGTAATCAAAAACGAAAGTTAATAGCCACCATTGTAACTATTGTTGCCCATGGGGTGTTATTTCTTTGCCTATACTGTTTTGGGTTATCAAGACCGATACCGCCGCCACCGGAATATGGCGTAGAACTCAATATGGGGAATGTTACGGAGGGTATGGGCGTTGTCCAGCCGGAAGAGTTGACCTCTCAAACGGTACCAGTGAATGCTACACCCATAGAAGCCGAGGACGATCCGGTGATTACCGAAAATAACGATGCTATCAATTTAGAGAAACCCAAAACGAAGCCCGTACAACCACGAGAAGTAAAGCCAACACCTCAACCGGAAGTTCGCCCTACCGAAGAGCCTCAAAAACCACAACTCAATCCCAATGCGCTTTACAGTCGTAACGCTAAAGCCGGAGGTAGCGAAGGTACCGGACAAGTACAAGGCGATCAAGGCGACGTACGCGGTACGCCTAACGGCACTGCCTATACCGGAGAACCCGGCAACGGCGGCATCAATTTTTCTCTCCATGGTCGAGAAGCCAAAACTTTAGCAAAGCCAACCTATAATTCGGAAGATCAGGGTGTTGTTGTCGTAAAAATATGGGTGAATAACACCGGTAATGTCGTTCGTGTACAAGCCGGCGAACAAGGCACTACAACGTCCGATAATAACCTGTGGCGCGCTTCCGAAAGCGCTGCTATGAAATCCAAGTTCAGCGTCAAAGAGGATGCGCCTTCACAACAAATAGGCTATATTACCTACCGTTTTATCAAACTCAACTGATTATCATTCGTAAAATTAACCTATATCAAGGATATTTATCAATTATTGTAGTCGTCCGGCGTAATTAGCACTTCATACAAAGGATTGCCGGAGGCATCAAAATAAGCATATATGTATGACACTCCGTATTCTTGTATCTGTGCAAAATCCGGTTGGTTTTGCAATTGTTTGACCATCGAATTTTTAGTTTGAGCTAAGGCTTGTCCACTTATGCTAAATTCATTTCCGTCCATGCTGAGCATCGTTCCGGTACACTTGATGGTCGCATTAGGTAATGCTTCGCACTTATCTATTCTGATCTGACTATTCAAGTAAACCGGACATTGCGCATCAATATCCCGCGCCATCATTTCTACAAATTTTTGATTTGCATAATTACATGCTGTAAAACTGATTGTCAAAAAAATGACAGCTACGACCATAGTCGCTATAGAACGAATATTTTTCATCGGATTAGGTTGTTAAATTGCATCACACCGTTTTGCTCGCACATGTTATTTACAACGTGTCGGCGACACTTTCGGTTCTACAGTGATTTGCTGTATGACGCATTGATTTCTTGCAGTAATAAAGTATATATTTTTGTGAGTAATATCACAATAACTGCCACTTTTAAAAGTTTGTTTACAAGCCACTGTAGCTACATTACCTTCTACGATAGGATTTTCAAAATCAAATGTCATTGTAGATGTTTTCAAACGTCCCAAATAGCTTGGCGCCTGGCGTTTCCCAATTTGATTTGAACCTAATACGGAGACTTCCACAATAGCGTCTTGAGTAAACATAGCGCTCAATTCTAATCTCAACTTGGAATCTTTAGCGCCGCTACGAACGTAGGCATTGAGATTTTCAGCAAATATCTTAGCTGTTTCTTCCGCGCACGCGCTAAACGTTTTATCGCTTTCCGACGGAGGTACAATAACGTTTTCTGGAACGATATCCTCAACGCTATACTCTATTTTTTCTATAGCGCCGGTTGTTAGGTCATTCTCTACTCCCACCGTAAAGGTCAATTGTAGCATTTTACCTGTTGTACAAGCAGAATCGGTATAGAATGTTATTTTAGGTACTGCAATATGAGTTATCTTTCGGTCTTTTGTAGGGGTTTCAGTTACGGTGATAGTACTGTATTCTTCAGTAACTACGGTATTATTTTCATCATTAAGCCATGCTTCAAAGTTTGTTTTTTGTTGTTCGGAAGCAATTGTGCCGATCACTTGTTCTGTTACGGTTTTATCTTTTACGTTATCATAAAAAGCAATGATGTGTTGAGCCACACTGTTTTGTATTGTTCGTTCGGTTCCTTTGGTTGGAGTGGTATTTTGCGTGCCGCAGCGGTGGTCTTCTATGCTTACTTAGGCTTTGATGCCCTTTCGACCGCCGCACAAGAAACGATCAACCCACAGAAAAACATGCC
>BNXT01000188.1 GCA_025999775.1 Bacteroidia bacterium
CTATATTATCATTAACACAGTCTTATCAATCCATCCGCTATTACCGTCCGATGTACGAACCTGCCAATAATTACCGACTTTATCCAAAACCTCGACCTTTGTCCCGGAATTAACCGTAAATTTCTGATTCGTATTATTCGGCACACTATAGATACCTACCTTGTTTGAACTCACAATCCCAATCTCTTTAGACAGCAAAGCATGCTCATACACCGCACTTGTAAAACAAATACCAGACATCACAAACAACGCAACAGCTACATAAAAACTCCGTATCTTAACCGCGTAAAAGGCTGCTGTTAGGTACAAAGCAATGGCACAGAAACAAAAAAAGAACAGACTCAAAAACAAAATCGCCCAACTATTGTAAGACATCAACCCTGTAAATTGTTTCCACCATCGTACAAAAAAGACATCCGGCAACTCTTCAAAACGATCAATGAGTTTGGTACGCGTGATCTTCAAGTTTGTAATGATAGCGGGATCGTGTTTGTCCAAGCGACGCGCCCTTTCGTAATTTAAGATGGCTTGAGGATAATTCCCCATCCGAAAATAACAATTTCCTAAGTTGAAATAAATTTCAGCCGATTCAACTCCCGAATCAAGGATGTGGGAGTACAATCGCTCGGCTTCGGCATAGTTCCCGTCCACATAATTCTGATTGGCTTGTAAAAAACTCACTACGGGCGTAGCCGATAGAAGAGGCGTACTAAACAATAATACTACCCATAATGCAAACGTCCACTGTATTTTAGATTGTTTATTCATGTTGATAGGCGCTAATGTTAGTGATCACTTCCAAAGCTTTATCATATATGGCACGCATGGATTGCAAGGCTTGCCCCCCCGGCGCAAAACGTGCAAACTCACAATCTTCAAGCGCTTTGAGAAATTCAACGATATGTTCATTGCTGATATCCTTTCCATTCAGCGTTCGATGTACCGTTTCGATGGACAATTCCGCAACAGGGATATTATATTTTCGACTTAAAAATCCCCATAATGCCTGTGAAATTTCAATATAAAAGTCCGCTTTCTCATTATCATTCATAAAAATTGCCGCTTTACGTAAGCATCTCTTTGCAATAGACAACGCCTGTCGTCGCCGTAACCCTACAACATCGTTATTTATCAATTTCAATCGCCTATTGATAAAGCAAAAGATAACAAACAGCGCAGGTATGATACCTGTTAATATCCAGAACCAAGTTGAGAATAAAAACGACATGGAGTGTTTGGGGTGCATTGTGTGAGACTTCGTTTTAATAAATTCGATGTCTCGATTTTGATAATCGTCGCCCTTAATACCGGTCGTACTATAGATAGCCTCACCTTTGTTAACGGTGATTTGTTGTTTAGGTGATTTATGTTCGATATACCGCTCTTGCGAAGGGTCGAAATACGAGAATTTAATCTCCGGAATCGTGTAAATCCCCTGCGTGCGTGGTATAGCAAGGTATTCAAAAGTAATACTACCGGTGATACCTTGATTGCCTACGGTGATATTTTCAATGGTACGCGGATCATAAACCTCAAAATCACCGGGGAAGACTATCTCCGGCGGTTCAATATGTCGTAGATTGCCCTTGCCACTGATAGTAACAGAAATAGTGATAGCTTCGTTGGTTTTGAGCGTAGTCTTATCCGTCTTGGACGTAAACTGAAATCGTCCGACATTACCCCTGAAACTTGCAGGTTTACCATATTCAGGCAGGGGTTTAACGTTGAATGTCGTTACGTTGGATTTGAGTTCTTTCTTGATGTTTTGTACGCTGCCAAAGGTCGAAAAGAAATCATCAAACAGTCCAAAAGGGTCGGAGGGTTGGTGGCGATCTTGAATACGCATCTGCGCCACAGCTTCGATCTCTAAAGGCGCTATACTCAATTTACCGTTTCTTTGCGGATAAGCAGCTATCCGTCGAATCTCTGCGGTTTGATAGCGGCGTCCGTTCAATGAGGTTGCATGCGCTTGTTGCGACAATGCCGGTAGCTCCTCAACCCAAAAATCGGCGCTGGACGGGATTTTATATATACTATAGCTGGATACGGATACCGCCGTGTAGATGTTATAGCTCACGATGACTTCTTCGCCTTCGTAGGGCGCTGATTTGCTGACGTTTGCCAGAATGAATAAATCTTCGTTGTTGATGTTTGTACGGTTGTCGCTACGTTGTGTGGACTCGGCTGATTGGCGTTGGTTTTGAGGCTGCTGCGCTTGACTTGAAGCATCCGGATTGGCTTGTATGGAAATCCCTTGCGAAGTGTAGGTCGTACCGTCCACCACGATACTTGCCTGTCCGATGTTGATAATCCCTTTTTGCCGTGGTATTACCCGATAGGTCAGTTGTAAACTGACGGTCTGTGTCCGAACACCATTGATAAACTGAGTACTATTGTAGGTCGATTGCGAAGGTCCAGACTGAATCTCTAAGTTTCTGAATGTCGGCGCTCTGAACTCGGTGGCATTTAACCTACTCCCATTCGTTGACGATAGGGCAAACACAATATTGAACGGTTGCCCTACCGTAACCTGATTAGGCGCCTCAGCACGAAACGTGATGTCCTGCGAATAAGAAAACCCGCAAGATAGCACACAGAATAATATCGTAAAGATACTTAATTTACGCATGATTACCAATCTTTTTCATGTTTAACGCCTTGTGCGGTTTTGATTTTTTTCATTTTATCCAAAGTGTTCTTTTCCTGATTATCCATTGCCCGCAAAACCCGTTCGGCGTCTTCTCTTTTCATCTTGTCCACAGGATTCTGCTGCGGCGGTTGTTGTTGATGTCGTTGATTTTCCTGATTTTGCTGATCCTGACTTTGTTGCTGTTGCTGCTGTTGCTTATTCTGGTTATTTTGGTTGTTCTGATTATTTTGTTCCTGTTGTTGCTGCTGTTGTTGTTGCTGTTCCTGCTCTTGTTTTTTTTGCAACGCATACGCTAAGTTATACTTCGTCTCTGTATCATTAGGATTGAGTTTTAAAGCCTCTTTGTAGGATTTGATACCTTCGTCGTAGGCTTCTTTGCGGATTGACGTATTACCTAAATTGTGTAAAACTTGCGACTTCTCTTTATTGGATAAGGTTTTGTTATATAGAATGTTTTGATATAGGGTTGCAGCCTCGTCGTAATTGCCTTGTTTATAGAGTGTATTGGCAATATTATAGTGTGTACGAACATCGGTACTATCCAATGCAAATCCTTTTTTGTAGAATACTTCCGCTTTGTCGTAAGCAGAGTCTCTGTACAAACGATTCGCTTCCCGAACGGTTTTTAAGGGATTTTGTGCTACTGCCAAACAAGGAAGTAGTAATACTACTATGTATAGGAT
>BNXT01000189.1 GCA_025999775.1 Bacteroidia bacterium
GCACTATATAGCTGATGTACGGTCTTTCTACGAAGATCATGAATTTTACTTGTTTGTTTATGAAATCTTTAATGATGTACGTTTGGTAGGTACGCCACCGGAATCTATTGGCAAATTCGGCGCTGATGCCGACAATTGGATGTGGCCCCGTCATACCGGCGATTTCAGCATCTTCCGCGTGTATATGGACGAAAATGGCATGCCAGCCCCCTATTCCGAAACCAATATACCCTACAAGCCTAAACACTACCTCCCTATATCTTTAACCGGCGTGAAACTCAACGATTTCACAATGACCTTGGGCTATCCCGGAAGTACCAACCGCTTCGCAACATCCTATAGCCTAAAAAACGAATTAGAAATCCAAAACCCTATTACCATCAAAGTTAGAGGCGAAAAATTAGCAGTCATCGACGAATTTCAAAATAATGCCGCTGTTCGCATACAGTATGCCTCCAAACGTGCCGGTATCTCTAATTACTGGAAATACTACATCGGTCAAAATAAACAAATTGTTAACAATAAGGTTATCGAACGAAAAATAGAAGAAGAACGTCAGTTCACCAAATTTGCAGAAAATAATTTCAAGTACGCGCAAGTGTTGCAAGATCTATCGGAGGCTTACGCTACACGACGCGCAATGATTGTGTATAATACCTACACACGCGAAGCCATTCGTGGCATCGAAGCAATTAACTTTGCCAATCAACTATCGCGCTCATTGTTAGTGAAAAGCATCAAAGGGGATACTGTCCTGCCCTCTGATCAATTGGAGGCGCAGAAAGCTACTTTAAGACGCTCCGCCGACCGCTTTTTCAAAGATTACCATCAACCCTTAGACCAAAAAATGGCAGAAAAGATGTTAGCTCTCTACGCCGCTAACGTACCGGTAGAGCAACAATCTCAATTTTTTGTAGAGAAAGTGAAAAAGTTCAAGAACAATTTTGCCGCTTTAGCAGCGGATTTATACACTCATACCATTCTTACGGACAAACATAAATTTTTAGCTTTTGTCGAAAAACCAAATATCAAAACGCTCAATAACGATGCTGTATATCAATTGATGGATGCCTTGTTGATAGCACAAACCGAGTATGCAAAAGCACAAGAACCCTTACAAAAAGAAGCGTTAGCAACCATCAGTAAGGCGTCTCGTTTGTACGTTGCCGGTATTCGCAAAATGAAATCCGATAAGGTGTTAGCGCCGGATGCAAACATGACTATGCGTCTGAGCTACGGTAAAGTTTTGGATTACGACCCTGCCGACGCTATACATTACGACTATCAAACAACCATCAAGGGCGTTATAGAAAAAGAAGACCCTAAAAATCCTGATTTCATTGTTCCCGACCGTTTAAAAGAACTCTACAACAAAAAGGATTTCGGCATTTATGGTATCAACGGCAGCGTCAATACCTGCTTTTTAAGTACCAATGACATCACCGGCGGTAATTCCGGTAGCCCTGTCCTCAATGCCAAAGGAGAATTGGTCGGTTTGGCATTCGATGGTAACTGGGAAGCTATGAGCGGCGATATTTACTATGAACCAGACCTACAACGCACGATAAGTGTTGATATTCGCTACGTATTGTTTATCATTGACAAGTATGCCGGCGCTAATAACATCATCGATGAATTAGACTTTCGCACTGACTAAATCGCTATAAAACAAAGAAGGGTAAGCTACTCACATCGCACCGCTACAACTGCCTACCCTTGCTGTTTTCCAACCCTGGGGGATTTGGTAGGAGCTGGTCGTGTAAGACTTACCCAAGTGCAAAGATACGAATTTTTTTTGAATTGTAATTTAGTACAAAAAATTATCGTAAGGATACCGTCGAATGTGCAATTGTTTCACTTCTTCGTAGATAAACCCTTTGAAGGCATCGTAGTTTTCTTTGGTATGTGCAGAAATGAAAAATGACGGACGGTTATCTTTAGCTATCCATAGCTGTTTCAGCTCATCCAAACTCATGTTTTCTTTGGTTTTGGGCGACAGGTCATCAGCGTCTTTTTTAATGTAGGTGAATGCGTCAATTTTGTTAAACAACATGACAGTCGGCTTGTCGGCGCATCCAATCTCATCCAACGTCTGTTTCACGGTAACAATTTGGTCTTCAAATTCGGGATGAGAAATATCAACGACATGGATGAGCAAGTCAGATTCTCGTACTTCATCGAGCGTACTTTTGAACGACTCTACCAACGCATGCGGCAGTTTGCGGATAAACCCGACGGTATCGCTAAGCAGAAATGCCATGTTTTCAATCACAACCTTACGTACTGTAGTGTCTAATGTAGCAAATAATTTATTTTCAGCAAACACATCACTTTTGCTCAGCACATTCATCAATGTTGATTTGCCAACGTTTGTATAGCCCACAAGCGCCACGCGGATAAGACTTTCGCGATTCTTGCGTTGGGTTGTTTTTTGCTGGTCTATCTCTTTCAGTTTTTCTTTCAGTAGCGATATTCGGTTATGGATGATACGGCGATCGGTTTCGATTTCACGTTCACCGGGTCCACGCATACCCACACTACCGCCACGTTGTTTGGAAAGGTGTGTCCACATGCGGGTTAGACGCGGTAACAGATACTGATACTGAGCCAATTCAACCTGTACCTTAGCGTGTGATGTACGTGCTCGTGAAGCAAAAATATCCAAAATCAAAGCCGTCCGGTCTAACACCTTAATCTCTAAAGCCGTTTCAATATTACGTAACTGCGAGGGCGACAACTCATCGTCAAAAATAGCCATTCCGACCTCATGTTCTATAAGATATTGCTTGATTTCTTCAAGTTTACCACTACCGACAAACGTACGGGAATCAATCATGGAAAGTTTTTGTATAAATATCTTTTTAACCTCAACCCCGGCGGTGTCTGCCAAAAACGACAATTCCTCCAAGTATTCTTGTTCTTTCTCTATCGGTTGTTGTTGTGTTGCAACGCCAATCAGTATCGCTGTTTCGACCACTTTTTTGATTTCTATCATACTCGTTAATTAGTTATTCCTCACGCGCTGATCTCAACGCTTACCGATGCTATTTCGCTGCCAACCGGAGGGTGTTGTTTAGCTATTTTCACTTTGATATTGCTAATGTCGGGAAAGGTTATTTGCATACGCGTAACAATACGCCTTGCCAAATGTTCTATTACGTGCGACGATTGCTCCATTTCTTGTCGAATCACGTCCACGACATCCACATAGCTGACCGTATCTGCGATATTATCCGATTGCTCGACTTTGGCAGTGTCCGTATCATAGCTCACATCCACCCGAAACCATGTTCCAAGTATCTTCTCCTCAGGAAAACATCCGTGAT
>BNXT01000190.1 GCA_025999775.1 Bacteroidia bacterium
ATTGATAATTGAAAAATAGCTACCCATTAGGGTAGAAACAGGCAGCTATCGCCGTAGCTTAAAAACCTGTAATCCTGCGCTAAAGCGTGGCTATAAACCGATTTCCACGAGTCGCCTATTAAGGCGGCAATTAACAATAACAAGGTGCTGCAAGGTTGATGGAAATTAGTGATGATTCCGTTGGCAATATGAAAACAGTACGTCGGCGCTATCAATAACGATGTTTGAAACGTTATGCTCTCTTGCAAAGCCAACATTTTCAAGTGTTTTACGACATCACGTTGGGCGTATGCCGTTTCGTTTGTATAGGGCGTCCATTGTTCGACGCAATAGTTTTTTTTCGATAAATCGGAGGCTATATCCAACCAAAACAGGGATTCTATACTACGTAGCGACGTAGTGCCTACCGGAATAATTGACCGTCCGGATTCTATGGCGTTGATAATACTGTGAATGACCGGCTGCCCAATCATGACCCGTTCACTGTGCATGAGATGGTCGCTAATGGATGGTGTTGTAACAGGTTTGAATGTTCCGGCGCCGACATGTAACGTCAGTTTGTGTGTTTCAATATGTTTATCACATAGTTTTTGGAGCATTGTCTCGGTGAAATGCAAACTGGCAGTGGGTGCAGCCACAGAACCCGATTGTTCCGCAAAAATAGTCTGATAACGTACCTCATCGTCGGCGTCGGCATCCCGATGAATATACGGCGGTAACGGCATCTTACCAATAGTCTCCAAGATTTCCGCAAAACTGCGTCCGGAATTCCACTGGAAATGCACTAACCACGCGTTGTCTATCGGCTTTTGACGTGTGATACGTACGGTTTCGTGGGTTGTTTCAATCGTCAGAAGCCCCGCTTTCCAACGCCGATTATTACCCACAAAACATTTCCAAACACAGTGTTCACGTTGTTCAAAATTCAGAGCGCTATTCCAAGGGTCAATCGGTTCTAAACAAAATATTTCGATAACATGATTATTGTACAGACTTTGAATACGTGCATGAATCACCTTAGTATCATTAAAAATCAACAAAGCGTTATCGGGTAACAGCTCATCTAATTGATTGAAAATACGATCGAAAATTTGACCATTACGATAGACCAATAATTTTGAAGCATCGCGTTCGGGCAGTGGATACATAGCAATCCGCGAGGCGGGAAGATCATAGCCATAATCGCTTATTTGAATGTCGGGAATTTCTATCAAAACTTACAAATGGGTTTGATAGTAGTCAAACAACTTATGGTACAAATGCTCTCTATCCGCGCCCCGAACATTATGCTCATGTGTGGGATACAGAAAAAAGTCAACTTGTTTACGCTTAGCAATACATGCCTTGAGAAATTCCAAGCTATGCTGTGGGACAACCGTAGCATCCAAGCCGCCGTGTATCACCAACAGATGACCCTGTAAGTTTTGAACATAATTCAATAACGAAGCTTGTTCGTAGCCATCCGGATTATTTTGCGGCGTTTCCATATAGCGTTCGCCATACATGACTTCGTACCACTTCCAATCAATCACCGGTCCGCCCGCCGTTGCTACCTTGAAAACTCCCGGATTTTTCAACATCAACGAAATGGTCATAAAGCCTCCGTAACTCCAACCCTCTACCGCTAAACGTGTGGTATCAACATAAGGCAAAGATTTCAAATAGGCAACCCCGCGCATTTGGTCGGCAACTTCGTTCAACCCGACATTGCGATGAATGACGCTCTCAAAATCAAAGCCGCGATTAGCCGAACCACGACTGTCCACCGTCCATACAATATAGCCCTCTTGCGACAAATAGTGAAAAAATAGATTAGCGCCGTTCATCCATGAGTTTGTTATCAATTGGGTATGCGGTCCTCCGTAAACATAAACAATCACAGGATACTGCCGTGACGAGTCAAAATTATAGGGCTTAATCATGCGGTAGTACAAATCCGTACTATCGTCCGCAGCTTTTAAGGTGCCAATCTCAACCTTCCCCAATGTATAATCTGCCAAAGGATTAGGCGATTTTAATAGTTGTTTGATGACAACGCCCTTGTCGTCAATGATTTGTACGACAGCGGGTGTTTGGGGGTTGGAGTAACGGTCAACGAAGTAGCGACCGTTAGCGCTCATGGTTACGCGATGTACGCCGGACGCTTTCGTGATACGCTCAATTTTGCCGGGTTTATTGACCGTGGTAACGTACAGATTGATTTCCAAAGGCGAATCTTTAGTGGCTGTAAAATATACTCTATCACCATCAGCCGAAAAACCGATAACTTCATTCACAATCCACTCTCCTTGTGTAATCTGCCGAATAAATTGACCATCGGTAGCATATAAATAGAGATGTTGGTATCCATCACGTTCACTAAACCATAAAAAACGTTCGGGATTTTTAGGTAGAAAAACGGGAGAATGTTCCGGTTCTACGTAACGATCGTTATGTTCTTCAAGCAGAACATCCATCAGAACACCGGTTGTAGCGTAATAGCGGCATAGCTGTAAGGTCTTCTGGTCACGTGTTAACAGGGTCAAGTAAATAGATTGCGAAGAGGGATGCCACGTTAAATTTGTTTTGTAATCGTCGGAAGCATTGTCAAGATGGAGGTATTTCACTTTTTTCGTAGTCATATCATACACGCCTACTTGTACCTGATGACTGGTGTCGCCCGCCATGGGATAGCGCGTAGTTTGAACAGTCATAATGGGCTTATCAAGTTGCATTAACGGATACTTGGAGACCATCCGCTCATCCATGCTATAAAAAGCAAACTTCCGATTGTTCGGTGCAAAAAACGACCCTGTACGAATTCCAAATTCATTGCGATGGATAGACCTGCCATCCACCAATCCATCACCCGTTACTGTGGATACTTGCGTTTCGGTTTTCTTGTTCAACATCATCAGTACGCCATCTCGATTGTAGGACGCTTTTAGTTTATCGGGCGCTACCGTCCAATTATCGGTACTATCGGGCATTTCTAATTGTTGACTCAGTTTTTTTGTCGTTAAATTGTATTTGAAATATCGCCGACCGGCAAAGAAAAACAGTGCGTCCTCATCAACGGTTATTGTCGGAAAACGGCGGAGTTCTTTCGCTCCAAGGGGTTCCAATTTTTTGTTCAGATTGTCTAATGTGAGTAACGTGGTTTTCGTACCGGACGGGATGTCCATTTTTATCAATTTACCGTCATCAACGTAAATAACGGCATCTTGGGTACCATTAAGCCATTGTACTTGTTCGAGCGCTTGCACGCGTAAGGTTTGGTCAGTCATCAGACCATCTATTTGTAATGATTTTTGAGACCATCCCCACGAC
>BNXT01000191.1 GCA_025999775.1 Bacteroidia bacterium
ATGAAAGTGTTACCCAAAGTCCGAGCAAGAGGTAAAGCATATTTTTGATTAAATCGTCGCTTTCTACTGTGGACGTGAAAAATTGCAGTTGGAAAAATTTTCCGTTTTGCTCGCAGCGAAAAGCAGTGGTAAGCATTCGCACCTCTTCCTTTTCGAGTTCGGTAGCAAAGTAAACTGTTGTGGTTGAGAAATTTTCTACCATTTTTTCTGCTTCCTCGCGGCTGATTTCCTTCACTGCAAGGTTAAGCGGAGTTTCCCGTTCCATATTTTCGACAAAACCGCCGACTGCGTTGGCTTTTGCAATAAATTCCTGTTTGAGGTTGGTCAATCCCTCGTCGTTACCGTCGTGTATCTCTTTCATTTGCAGGAAGAAATACACTGCGCCCCAAAAAAGCATCACGACAGTAAAGCCAATGGTTATGCGCAGTATGAGGTAGTTAATCAGTTTCATGGTACAAATTTATATCCAATTCCATAAACATTTTCCACAACAATGTCCGAGTTACATTCTTTGAGTTTTTTGCGCAGGTTTTTCACTTGCGAATACACGACGTCGAAATTGTCTGCCAAATCCATATTATCACCCCAAACGTGTTCAGCCAGCGCTTCTTTGCTTATGAGGCGGTTTTTGTTGGTAACGAAAAACGAGAGCATATCAAACTCTTTGCGGGTGAGTTTCAGCGGTTCGCCATTTACGGTGAGTTGACGTTCGCTAAAATTCACTGCTGAATTTCCGAATGTCAAAATGTCTTTTCCGTTAGTTTGTTTGCGGCGCAGAACGGCTTTTATGCGTGCGTGCAGTTCCGAAAGGTGAAAAGGTTTACAGAGGTAGTCGTCGGCGCCCAAATTCAAACCGAGAATTTTGTCGTCAAGCGAATTTTTGGCGGAAACAATGATCACATTGCCTGTCTTGCCTTCGCGTTTCATTTCGTCGAGGATTTTCAATCCGTTGCCACCCGGCAACGAAATGTCGAGCAACATACAGTCGTAATCGTACATCAACGCTTTTTCTACTGCCGTGCAATAGTTGGTTGCCTTTTCTACGACATATTTTTCCTGCAACAGAAACTCCTCCATTGTTCGCATCAGGGCTGGTTCATCCTCTATTATCAGAATTTTCATCTCAATATTTTAGGCTTTCTCAGAAGCTTTTTTACCCCAGATCTTACGGAAGGTCTCTACGCGTTCTTTGGAGGTCATATTCCCATTACTTTCCAAATTAGTTTGCCAGAATACGCAATCGACTAAAGCGGCATCCACTTTTGCGATATCTTCTGCTAAAGCCTGACACGTTGGCGCTCCGCAAATGCCACAGTCCACGCCGGGCAGTTGCTGCATCAACTCATTAATCAGCGTCATCTTTTTCATGGCTACCGATCGGTCTTCATCCAATTTCATCATTGAACGCGGCAAAATAGCATCTAAGGCAATATGCTCTTGAAGGTAGGTCGCTATTTCAGGTTCAATATTAAACGTCTTGCGAATGCCCTCAGTTTCTTGTTGGCGGATTTTATTAGTACGGTTACGAATGCGTTCGGTCGTAAGAAAACGGTTGCCCGACACTAAAATACCGCCGGTACAACTTTGGTCGCAAGCCCGCATTTCAAGATAGTCCACATCCGACAGTTCGTCATTTTCTACTTTTTCAAGAAATTCGACCGCATTTTTGATTCCATCAATAGCCAAACAACGCCCTTTCATATTGATTTTTTCACCACCGGAGCTGGGATATATTGAGCCGATAGACGACATCTTGGAAATCTGTTTATACCCCGATGACACGCGGTGTTCTTCTTTGATTTTACGTAACACATGGTTATACATAAAATCCATGTTAATAACCCCATCAACACCTGTAATATCCTGTCCAACCGGCGTTTTCGTGGCTGCGATTTTAGCGGCACAAGGCGAAATATAAAAAATACCCACCTTAGATTGGTCTATCTGTTGCTGCTCAAATTTTTTACGACAATACATAGCGGCTAAACTCATTGGCGTTTTTAGTAATACGATATTCTCGGTCAGCGCCGGAAATTTAACTTGTATCAACCGTACAATAGCAGGGCAAAAAACGGATATTAAAGGTTTATTTTCGCTGTGTTGATCAATATATTGCCGTGTTTCCTCCAGCAAAAAATCAATCATTGTTTCTACTTCAAACACCTCCGTAAATCCAGAATCAAGGATACTTTCATAAATCGTTTGCGTCGAAATATTCTCTCGAAATTGATTGATAAACACGGTCGGGACAAGCGCAATGCGATGATCATATTTGAAAATAGTATCAAAATCATCGTGATTTACGTAGATAGCCCGATGTGGACAAGCGATGTAACATTCGCCGCAGTCAATGCAACGATTTGCCAATAGTATAGCTTTACCTTTGCGCATACGTATGGCTTGCGTAGGACAGGCTTTCATGCAGTGCATACAGCCGGAACAAGCATCCTGATTGATTCTCAGAGCGTGATAAAAATAAGTTTCCGATGACATAGCGATACTATTTTTAATTACTGAATTTTACGATAATTTCTACTTCTGTGCCCACGCCTACGATGCTTTTAACATTGAGGATATCGGCATTGCGATTTATATTAGGGAAGCCCATCCCTGCGCCGAAGCCCATTTCACGCACTTTGGGTGAAGCCGTAGAGAAGCCTTCGGTCATGGCTAAGTTAATATCCGGAATACCGGGTCCTTCATCTTTGAGTAGCACGCGTATTTTATCTTCATCAATATCCACATAGATATTACCTTTGTACGCTTGCGCCACAATATTGACTTCAGCCTCGTACAGCGCCACGACGACGCGTTTGATGATCGTCGCATCAATATTTAGTTGTTTTAAAAATTTCTTTACTTGCGACGACGCGTAGCCGGCATTGGTGAAGTCGCCTGTAGCGACATTGTATTCATAGTGCATCACTGTTAGGTTTCATTATTATTGTATTTTCAGTACAGAGGCTTCATGCCGGAGGTCCAGAGCAGACCTACGGCACGAAACATGGAATACGCCGTTTGGAGAATGATCATATCATTCTCCTTAGCAAGTTCAATCATATCTTCGGTTGCAATTTTACCGCGCACTAAGATTAGATATCGAATATCCGCCATCTCAGCAGTACGGATAGTCTGGATATTACAAAGACCCGTAAGCAAAACAATCTGATTATTACGAAGCGTTAATACATCGCTCATTAAATCCGAAGCAAACCCTTGTTCTATTGTGTTGTCAAGTAGTTCCACGCCACACACAACGGTAGCATCTAATAGTTTTTGAATATCCCGAAATATCATATATTCAT
>BNXT01000192.1 GCA_025999775.1 Bacteroidia bacterium
CATTTACAAGATTGATCCTGATCTATGTACAAGTTGTGGTAGCTGCGCTGATGTGTGCCCTATTGAGGCTATCGTTGCTGAATAGTTGCGTACTTCCTTCAAAACAAAAGAGGCTATCTATTAAGGTAGCCTCTTTTATTTACGTACTATTTTATTTTATTCTATTTCAGTCCACGTTTTTCTAATATTGCATCCGTCGTAGGTTCAGCACCTTTAAAGTTTTTGTAGAGTGTCATCGGCTCGTCGCTATTTCCTCTTTCCAATATTTCCGTACGGAAGCGCTTAGCTGTTGCGGTATCAAACACATTGCCTGTTTTGACAAATGTCTGAAATGCGTCGCTATCCAATACTTCTGCCCAGATGTAGCAGTAGTAACCGGCTGTATAGCCGCCACCGAACACGTGCGTGAAATATGTAGAGCGGTAACGCGGCGCTATTTCTGACGGTAACTGTATCTTTGCCATTGCCGCGGCTTCAAACTCCGACGTATTCTGTTCTTCATCGGTCTTCAGCGTGAACCATGCCAAATCCAAATAGGAGGCAGCCAAATATTCCATAGTTTTAAAGCCTTGATTAAATTTCGAGGCTTTATTAATCTTGGCTATCAATGCGTCCGGAATAACAGCGCCTGTTTCGTAATGTTTGGCGTACAATTGCAGCATTTCGGGACGGAATACCCAATTTTCCATCACTTGTGAAGGCAGTTCCACAAAATCGCGTTTCACACTCGTTCCTGCGATACTGCGATACTTGCACTTACTAAGAATACCATGTAGAGCATGACCAAATTCGTGGAAGACGGTTTCTGCTTCGTCCATCGTTATTAATGACGGTTTACCATCGACACCACGTGTCAGGTTGCAGATGTTAATAATCACCGGCAGTACCCTCTGACCGGGGTAACCCTCCTCTTTACGATAGCTTGTCATCCATGCGCCACCTCGCTTTGTTGCACGCGGAAAATAGTCCGTATAAAAGATCGCTAAATCTTCACCGTTTTCATCTTTTACCAAATAAGCATGTGCTTCCGCATTGAATTTCGGAATATCGTTTAATGTCTCAAAAGTCAAACCATATAGACGGTGTGCCAATTCAAAAGCGCCCGCAGTAACGTTTTCTAAAACCAAATACTGAGACACCTCTGATTCATCCAATGCGTAGTGCGATTTTCTAACTTTTTCGGTATAATACCACCAATCCCATCCTGCCAGTTTAAAGCCGCCTTGTTCCGCATCGATCATCGCTTGTAAGGTCTTAATCTCATTCGCAACAACCTTTTGTGTTGGTTTCCACAATTTATCAAGAAAGTCCATCACGGTCTTCGTGTCTTTTGCCATGCGATTAGCTAAGATGAAGTCGGCTGCCGTTTCATAGCCAAGCAATACCGCTTTCTGGTGTTGCAACGATGCCATTTGAGCCGCCACTTTTTTATTATCGTTAGCATTATCATTGTTACCCTTATTCAGATACGCTTTATACATTTGTTCACGTAGCGCTCTATTGTCTGAATAGGTCAGAAATGGTATTCTGCAAGGGTTATCCAACGTAAACATCCATGCGTCCGGTTCGTTATTTCGAGTTGCCAACGCTTTCGCTTCTGCAACGGTATTGTCCGGTAAACCCGATAGCTCGGCTGCGTCTTTGATGACTAAACGATAGGCGTTATTATCATTCATCGCGTTATTTCTATACTGTGACGATAACTCTGCCAAACGCGCATTGATAGTTTTCAACGTTTGCTTGTCGGCATCCGATAAATTAGCGCCTCCACGAACAAACCCTTTGAACGTTTCGTTCAGCAAGGCTAAGTCCTCTCCTTGCAACGATGCATTCTGCTTTTGTTGTTCATAAACGGTTTTAATCCGTGCAAACAATGCTGTGTTGGTATTAATTTCATCAACGTGCTTTGATAACACAGGGCTTAGTTCTTGTTCAAGTTTGCCCATTGTGGCTGTACGTTCAGACCCTGATAACCCGGAAAACACAATGTTCACGCGTTCCAAGAAGCGACCCGTGTTTTCAAAAGCTACGATGGTATTTTCAAACGTCGGCGCTTCCGGATTATTGATAATCGCTTGTATTTCCTGATTATGACGCTTCATGCCTTCTTCAAAAGCAGGTTTAAAATGCGCTTCCGTGATTTTATCAAAAGGCGGAACGCCATAAGGGGTATTCCACACTTCTTCAAAGAATGGATTTTGATTATTGGTACAGCTATACATCATAAAAATTGCACATACTAAGACTATAATTTTTTTCATAATTGTTATATTTTACGGTTATTGTACTTATTTTGCGGTCAGCGCTGCCAGTGCAATAGAATAGAGCTTTGTATGTTCGCTATCGCCTCTGGAAGACAGGATACATGGTACTTTGGCGCCTACGACCATGGCTGCGAGTTCTGCGCCTGCCAATTTGGTACATGCTTTATAGAAAGCGTTACCTGATTCGATATTAGGGAATACCAAGCAGTCGGCGTCGCCAGCCACGTCGCCCGTCAATTTCTTGATGGTCGCCGCTTCTTTATCAATAGCCACATCCACTGCCAAAGGTCCGTCCACGATGGCGTTTTTAATTTGTCCTCTGTCGCTCATCTTTGCGATGATAGCGGCTTCAGTACAGGCAAGCATGCCATCAGAAACCTGTTCTGTGGCTGCAATCATGGCTACTTTGGGTTTGTCAATACCCAACGCTTTTGCAACATTCACACAGAAGCCGACAATACCCACTTTTTGTCTCAAATCCGGTGCCGGAATAATTGCCATATCGCTGCAAATCAGCAATTTATGATACGTCTTAACGCCTATCACACCGACGTGCGACAGCATCGCCTTAGGACCGGGCATCAAGCCTGATTCTTTGTTCAAGATAGCACGCATATACTTGTCGGTGCTCACTAAGCCCTTCATTAGCATGTTACCTTTACCCTCGTTAATCAACTTCACCGCTAAGTTAGCAGCTTTTTGTTCGTCGGCTTCTTGTACCAACTCGAACTTGTTGACATCAATCTTTTCGGAGGCGCACACTTTCTTGATGGTCTCAATGTCCCCCACCAAGGTCGCATCCACGATACCTTTGTCCACCGCAGCGCTCACAGCGCCAATAGTGTGTGCATCATTGGCATAAGCCGCCACTAAACGTTTTTTGTCCTTGCTTTTTACAGCATCCAGAATTTGGTCTAAATTTGTTATCATATCAATGATTTTATGTTTGTTATCAAAATTATAGTAACACCAAATGACAACGTCATCCGTTATTCGTCCTTTTCAGATTGCAAATTTACATAAAATTTTTGAA
>BNXT01000193.1 GCA_025999775.1 Bacteroidia bacterium
AAGTAATATTACCAAATCTTCCACAAATGTGTGTTAGGGACGGGCGCTACGATACTCAGTGATTGTTGCTGCACAGGATGTACAAACTCCACTTTACGGGCATGTAGTGTAATGGACGCATCGGGTAAGGGACGCGGAAACCCATACTTCATGTCGCCAGCTATGGGAGACCCGATAGCGGACAATTGTGCACGTATTTGGTGATGTCGTCCGGTCAATAATTGTATTTCCAATAAAAAATAATGATCGCTCACAGATTTTATTTTATATATCAATTCCGCCCTTACTGCGCCTACGGTTTCCGCATTGACGACGTAGGATTTGTTCTGTTTCTCGTTTTTTTTAAGCCAATGTATCAAATGATCGTCCTCTTTAGGTGGTTTATTTTTCACAATAGCCCAATAGGTTTTATGAAACTCATGGTCTTGTATCAGTCGATTGATGCGGGATAGCGCTTTACTGGTCTTCGCAAACACCACAGCGCCGGATGTTGGGCGGTCAATACGATGTGGTAACCCTATATACACCTCGCCTTGCTTGCTATCGCGTTCTTTAATATAGTGTTTCAATGTGTCCAACAAACATTCATCGCCTGTTTTATCCCCTTGTACGATTTCTCCGGGGCGTTTATTGAGCGCTATCAAATGATTGTCTTCGTAAAGAATATTCATCGGCAGGAGTTTCAATACTGTTCTTTAGCGTTTGGAAAATCGGAATTTTTAACATCCGTGCTATATTGTATCAAAGCCTCTGAAATCAAGCTGTTCAGATTAAGATAGCGGCGTAAAAAACGTGGTGAAAATTCTTGGGTCAAGCCGAGCATATCCTGTAGTACTAATACTTGTCCGTCTGTAGCGCCACCGGCGCCAATGCCAATCGTAGGGATGGTCAAGGATTCCGTTACTTTTCCGGCAAGTTTGGCGGGTATCTTTTCTAATACGATACCAAAGCAGCCCAATTCTTCCAATAGTAGTGCATCGGCTCTCAATTGGTCGGCTTCGTGTTTCTCCGTTGCCCGTACTACGTAAGTGCCAAATTTATTGATTGACTGAGGCGTTAATCCAAGATGTCCCATCACCGGTATGCCGGCTGAGAGAATGCGCTGTATTGATTCTTTGATTTCGATACCGCCTTCCAATTTAACGGCATCAGCGCCGGTTTCCTTCATGATGCGTATGGACGAGCACAAGGCTTCTTTAGAGTTACCTTGATATGAGCCAAACGGTAAGTCAACCACAACCATGGCACGTTGTACCGCCCGAACCACGGAAGTACCGTGATAAATCATTTGATCTAAAGTGATCGGCAAGGTTGTAAAATGTCCTGCCATGACATTAGCAGCCGAATCCCCTACTAAGATCACGTCAATCTTGGCAAGATCAACAATCTTTGCCATCGTATAATCATAGGCGGTCAACATGGATATCTTTTCGCCCTTGTTTTTCATTTCTTTTAAAACGTGAGTCGTTACTTTGATAATTTCTACCTTATTGGATCTCATATCAATGGTTTTTGAATTACTTACTAATTAAAAACAGCTTTTATAGACTGCAAAGGTACTAATAAAAATTAAATTATCCTAATCAAACGATAGAGGAAAGTCATTGCGCCCTTTGGCGCACGGGAAATCAAGTTCAGATATGGGATACGTTTTGGTAGATGGGAGCAGCGGATTGTTCATTATTCATTGTTCATTATTCATTGTTCATTATTCATTATTCATTGTCCTCTATCTGTAAGCTATAGTATAACTAAAGCATACAGTTAATAAAGTGTTGTACCTGAGGGACTTATCTTTTATCATTTTTTTGCCCCACCCATCTAAAGGAAAGCTAAACTATGGAACCAGAACCAAGCGGAAGCCCAAATCATTGCCTCCTTCACGACCATAAAAACGAACAAGCTCCTTTATCGAACACTTTTGAGCAGCTACATTCCACCATCCTCCACGAGACACATAAGCGGTACCGGATGCAACACCTGTAGGATTGTTATTACCGGATGGGTAGGTTGTGTTGTTTTCATTATACCAGTCGCTACACCTTTCTAACACGTTGCCGGACATATCAAAAAGACCTAACTCATTGGCTTTCAGCTTACCTACAGTATGCGTTGTACCATTGGAATTATTGCTATACCAAGCCACCTCGTCAACCGTATTACTGCCACTATACGTATAATCCTTTGTTTGCTGTCCGCCCTTGGCAGCGTACTCCCATTCCGCTTCCGTTGGTAATCGGTAGGTTTTACCGGTTAATTGATTCAACTTTGTTATATAATTTTGTATATCGTCATAACTGACGCCATACATAGGATAATCATCACCTTTACCATGCGCAGTGTCAGGACGTTCTGCATGAACTGGCCATTTACCCATCACACTGCACCATTGTTTTTGGGTAACTTCGTACTTCCCTATCTGAAACGTACTGATGAACACCTCAGTACCATTAAGTGTAGTAGTACCACCCTCTACGGTTACTATCTCTATTTCAACTTCGGATTGGCATATACAATCGTTGGGATCATTAATACTATTGTTTGAACAGCAAACAATCCTGAACCCCACGTAGGGATAACGGTAAGAAGGCGAGTTATTACGGCGATTCGTAACAGCACAATTTGCCGTATCACCATTCCAACCGCCGCCTCGAATCACAAAATAGGAACCATCAAAGGAGGCTCCCACCGGATTGATGACATCTGAAGGATATTGACTGCCATACCGGTCGCTACACCATTCCCTGACATTACCGCTCATGTCGTAAATGCCCAACTCATTAGCGGTTTTGCTGCCTACTACATGAGTTTTGTTATCTGCATTGGCGCTATACCAAGCCACCTCGCCAATGGTATTGCTACCACTGTACGTATAGTTATTCGTACTTTGTCCGCCCTTGGCGGCGTATTCCCACTCCGCCTCTGTTGGCAAACGGTAGTCTTTGCCTGTTAACTGATTGAGTTTTTCTATATAAATTAGGATGTCGTCATAGCTCACGTTGTACATCGGATAGTCATCGCCTACGCCATACTGGGGCGAGGGAGCATCGGCGGGCGACCAACTGCCCATCACGTCATACCACTGTTTTTGTGTTATTTCGTACTTGCTGATATGAAAATTATCCATCGTTACAGTAGTACCGTTGAGCACGGTCGTACCTCCCGCTACGACAACCATCTCCGGCTCATTAGCCTGTGCTTGCGCCACCCTGTTGGATATCAGCAAAACGGTGGTCAACAACACGATTTTGGTAAATAGTTTTTGCAT
>BNXT01000194.1 GCA_025999775.1 Bacteroidia bacterium
TCTACAGCACATACGACTCCAGCACCCCGTACATTTTCCAAACACAGTTTCATCAAACTGGCTCACCCATTGCACATCTTTCAAAAAGAATTCCTCTGTATCTCCCTCTCCCCATACTCCCGATAGTCCTTCTGTGGTGTGTATAAATAACGATTTGATTTTTTCAAAAATACTTTCATCTCTTTTCTTTTGTTCGTCAGATTCGGTAACAATCGCTAAATAATTTAGCCATTGTTTGGCATCCTCTTCCGGCTTGTCGCCGATGATTTGAAGTAATAGTATAGGCTTTTGGGAATCATCGTAAAACGTAATAATGCCATAATTTTTTGTATAACCTGCTTTTACAAATTTGTTATCTGCCAAATCTTATATCCAATCAGTTTGATGTTACTATTTTGCAATGTAATAGCATTTGCAAATGAATATACGGCTACGCTATATTCTTTGTTTTCCAACTTGTATTTTTCTACAAAAATACCGTTCGGATGTAAATTGAACGATGGCGATTCGGAATTAGTTATTTTTTCATAAATAGACTTACAAACCTTGTTTTGGTGCGAAAATTTGCGGACACTCCAATCTGTATATTCGGTTTTTGTTATAGCTATGTCATTTGCTTTCGATTTTTCAAAATAATCCGCATATTTTTCATGCACATGATCAAGCAATTTTTTCATGTTTTCAATATATTTTTCCTGTGGATCGCTTGCCAAGCCCCACAACACATCGCCTAACCATGTTATTCCCCCCGCCCAAGCTAACATCGCATCCCCATCCTTCTCAAACAGCCCCCAAACATGCCCTGGATCATGGATTTGGTTCCATTGGTAGAAGATGAGTTTGGTACCGCCGGTATAGGTATAGTCCATCAGGTTGTCCGTGGTGTTTTGGTTGATGCCGTAATCACGGTCGAAGATGTGTTTCAGATTGAATAAGCCGTGCCCGAGTTCGTGCGCAATAGTGCTACCTAATATTTCTGCACTGCTGGTTGGAAACAAGTACCCGAAACGTTTGTCTCTCGGCATGTCACCCGCTATAGAGATACCGTCCCTGTTCTGTGGGGCGTTCGGCAGCAAAAATAAATACACCGTCTTTGCTTTCGGCTCGCCGATGCTCTGCAAATACGCCGCATTCAAGGCGTTCATCTCATCCGTGAGCGTGGCTAACAAACCGCTACCCTCGACATCAAGATAACCGTTATTGTTCAAATCCCAGTCCGTGTTCTCAAACTTCTCCGCTAAGGTAAACGTAAATTCTACATCTATCGGATTGTAAAGTTGGTTTAATATGAGTAGTTTGGGGGTCATGTTATTTTTTGGGTGAGGTGGTTATTGGTTATTTTGATATACGAAGAGTTGCATTTATTGGTTGAATTTACAAATTAAATTAAATTAATTAGCGCTTTCATTTGTTTTTGTTTACTCACAATTTTTCAAATATCTTGGTTCAAATTTTTGTAGCACATACAATTCTAACTCGTGGTCGCCAGAAACAGTAACACTTTCAACATATTCCCAATTATTCTTCTCGAAGTTGAATAAAAATATATCTACATCTGCTGGATATTTGAAAACTTCCATGTAAACCATATTATCATTGGCTTGTTCCGCTTCGGGAACTTCTATCCATTTGCCATATTTTCTACTATTGAAAACAGTTATCACAAATTTAAAATGATTTATTCCAAGTCGTTTGATAATCTTTTCTGTTATATTATGATCTGTATTTGGTGGAAGGTTCCATATTTTCAAGGTATCTGCATTATTTAACGGATATTTATCCCATAAAAATTGTATGGAATCCTCCAGCATTTGATTATCTACTAATCTAAATTTATAACCTGATGTCATATAATCATTTTTAGTGAATGTTGGCGAAGCCCCCCAAAAAGGTTCTTTACATCTAAAATCAAACATGGCTTTATATTTCATATACCAATCTAATTTTTCCGATGTTGACGGCCAAGGATCTTCGCATTGTGATTGAAAACCATGGTAAGCCAATTCACTATAGAAATAGGGATTCATTGATGTATATTCCTTTTTGGGGTCATCTGCGATAATAGGAATAGGTTTTTTTCTGAATGTTTTATACTCAGATTGTGCATTTACTTTTACACAAGATAGACAAACAAGTACTATACTTGCCCATTTTATTGAACTAACGAGTGCTTTCATTTTCTTTTGAATTTATATTTAAATTAATAATTTGTTGATTTGCTATTTTTGCATCTGTATAATCTGTTATTGTTGTTTTATAATTCTTCAATTTATCCTGATATGCTTTAGGAATGTAATATCCTCTAAAAAATAGCTGATTTTGCATATTTTTTTTATCTTGACTCAAAGAATATGGAGACACTTTGATTGTCTGTCCTTGATTTCCTCCTAAGAGTAAAATTTGGTCGTCACCTATTTTCCCTACCACAAACGCCACATGTCCTGAAGTTTTGAAATTTCCATTACCATCCAAATTTGTGAAAACCGCAATGGCACCAAAGATAGGTTCCGTGATTTTCACAAACTCCGCATGGTTTAAGAACGTTTGAGAACCTGCACTTTTGGTATAGGCTGTATTAGATTGCCTTAAGCACCAATTTGCAAAACTGGCACACCAAGCACTTGGGTCACAATAATGACCGGATTTTTTATCGCCACAAGGGCAAAAACTATTATGACCACCATTGCGATGATATTCTGTGCCCTTGGAATACAATGGTTCTTCACATTCTGTAATACCATCCATAATTTGTGCTTCTATAATAGCATAATTCATCCAAGGTAAGTACCTCTTTTCTACTGTTGCTTCTCCCCAAATAGCACTCAATTTTTCAAGTGCATACACCATCAAATTAGATGTTTTCATCTTGTCCCAAATACTTTCATCTCGTTTCTTTTGTTCATCCGACTCGGTAACAATTGCTAAATAATTTAACCATTGTTTTGCATCCTCTTCCGGCTTGTCGCCGATGATTTGAAGTAATAGTATAGGCTTTTTGGAATCATCGTAAAACGTAATAATGCCATAATTTTTTGTATAGCCTGCTTTTACAAATGTGCTATCTGCCAAATCTTTATACCCAGTCAGTTTGATGTTGCTATTTTGCAATGTAATAGCATTTGCAAATGAATATACGGCTACGCTATATTCTTTGTCTTCCAACTTGTATTTTTCTACAAAAATACCCTTTTCCCACAAATTGAAATTAGGTGATTCGGCTT
>BNXT01000195.1 GCA_025999775.1 Bacteroidia bacterium
ATCCGCAAACAAAGAGGCGCAAATTGACCTTGCTAATCCGCGTGTTTTGTTCATATTTTCATCCACAAAGGGAAATATAGAACAATTAACAATGAGGGAAGACAAAAATTATTCATTGTTCATTGTTCTGTTCATTACTTTGCAATCAAAACCACTCCACCCATAATCAACAAAACGCCCAACCAACGGGTCATCGGCACTGTTTCATGAAAAATATAAACCGCTGCCAACATGCCAAAAACATAGCTGAGACTAATCATCGGATAAACCATCGAAAAGTCAAAATGCTTGACAATATATAACCACAATACTGTGGCGCCTGCCATACAAATCCCTGAAGCAAGCAGCCACCAATTAGTCAGCAGTTCGCCAACAAACGCCCATGTTAAACTAAATTTAGCCATCCGATTCATGGCGAATTTCAAGCAAACTTGTCCGCCGGAAAGGAACAAGCATTGTATCGCTGATAATAGAATTATTTTCCACATGATGATAAAAGTATAAGTGTATGATTTTTATTTTCAAATTGATTGTAAAACAGGATATTTTTCACTTTTTTTTGTTCTTTTTCATCTATATTAACAAATAAATGTGCCGGAATACATTGCTGATGCAAACAGGTTGCAGCGGCATAAGCACCCAATCCTGGAGCAGTGTAGGATTCTCCGAACAAATGTTTATAGCGGAGCATTTTCTTATTGGGAAACAAAGCCCGACAAACTTCCGTGTAAATTTGGTCGTTTGTCGGCAGTCCGTTGGCTCCAATCATCACGGCGTCGATTTCATCAAGGGAACATTGCGCTTGTTCCAAAAGATGGGTTAACATTGTTTGTAGGGGCAATAGGGGCAAGGCGTGCCTTGCCCCTACATACAACATTTCTACGCCTTTTATTTGACAAAGTAGGGGCAAGGTGCACCTTACCTCTACCGAGGTTGTTCCCAACATCAAACTGACAGCCGTTTCGCCGCTAAAACTATCTTTGGTATTGCCCAGATAGCCGATGCGTTGCAACCAAGTAAAGTATTTGGGTGTCATCTCATCGTGTGCGCCCACGAGGGCGGTTTGTATCTGTCCGTTTTTCAATTGCATGTAAGCATCCAAGAGAGCGCTCTCGAATGAGATACCTTTGTGTACGTATGTGGAATTGTAGCCGTGGCAATGGGCATCAATAGCGATAAGTGAGCCGATGGTGTTGTGCGTGGACTGCATGAAATGCGTAGGTTTGAGCAGTGTTTCGCCGTCGCGTAGCAACGCCTCTAAAAACAGTTCGGAGTTTTCGAGGCAACCCAAGCCTGTACCGGTAATGATAGCATCCGGATTGGAAATGCCAGTTGCTTCCATCACCTGACGCGATGTGAGCAGCGCCCGTTTTAGGATTTTCCCCAAACGGCGCACTGTATTAGGTTCAAAATATTGCTTGTAATCCGGATCTATTGCGCGGATATATGGCTCCTGATAGGACAAAGGATTATCCATCCAATCATCAACCAAAGGCGATTGAACGGAAATCTGTTTTGCATCTAAAATATATATATCCTTCTTCATCCGTAATTATTATTCATTCTTCATTATTCATTACCGAAAAAATCAAAGCCGTTCCATTTCCACCAAACCCAAACGAATTAGACAACACGTGCTTTAAATTAGGGGCTTGCGGGTCAATTCCGCCATGACGGGCGGTGTATGGCTCAAACGACAGCTCCGGCATCGGTGTTGAAAAATTCAGATTGGCAGGAATAAAATCATGCTGCAATGCCAAGATTGAAATAACTGCTTCCAAGCCTCCTGCTGCGCTGGTCGTGTGTCCGGTAAACGATTTTGTTGAGGATGTTGGTGGGATTTTTTCTCCAAAAACGCGTTGAATGGCAATGCCTTCGCTCAAATCGTTGTTTTCGGTTCCAGTACCATGGGCATTGATATAGTCTATTTCTTCCGGTGATAAATTGGCAGCGGCAAGCGCTTTTGTCATCGCTAAATATGCACCTTCGCCATTGGACGAGGAAGCTGTTTGATGAAAAGCATCGCAGGTGTTAGCATAGCCGGAAAGGAGCGCCAACGGCTTTAAAGGTGTCATTGCGGGCTTGACCCGTAATCTCCTGCTAAAACATTCTTCCGACTCCAAGACAACGTATGCAGCGCCTTCACCCAAATTCAATCCTGCACGGTGCGCATCGAATGGCTTACAAGGCTCACGGTCGAGTATCATCAAAGAATTAAACCCATTGAGATGAAATTTGGTGAGTGATTCGCAGCCTCCGGCAACCACCACATCGGCTCGTCCGTCACGAATCAATTGCGCACCCAACATAATGGCATTGGCAGCCGAAGAACAAGCGGTTGAAATGGTTTCCACTAAAGAGAAAATACCGAAATAATCGGCAATCATTTCCGTACTCGAACCGCAATCATGTGTAGCAATATAAGCGTCTTTACTGTTGTCTTCAAAGAAATCCAAGTAATATACTTCGGTTTTATCCATTCCGCCGACAGTAGTGCCGGAGATAAGGGCGATTTTGGTATTTTGTAGGGGCGCTATTAATTGCGCCTCCAGGAGCGCCTCACGCACGGCAATCATCCCCATTAAAGATGTTCGCGTAGTAACTTCAGTTTCAGGAATACCCAGCAATTGCATCATCTCTTCGTTCGTAAGTTTCACTTCGCCAACCGGAAATTCGGTATGTGAAGTGTTGAGATAACGAAGCGGTGCAATGCCTGAGCGTTGCTCTTGCAATGCCGATAGGGTCTCTTGTTTATTGTTCCCTATTGCCGAGATTATGCCTGCGCCAGTAATAAAAAAAAATTCCATAATTTTTTTTTAATTAACAATGAATAATAATGAATAATTTGCAAAATCAATGACTATTCAGGAAATAATACATTCAGTTATTTTACCCATTGTTCATTGTTCATTGTTTTTCCTGTTAGCCTGAATATACTCTGCCAATACCCGAACCGATTTAAAAATCTCGCGACCTTGTGCCGGGTCGGTTAGTTTAATGCCATAATTCCGCTCTATCAGGACGATCAGTTCCAAGACATCTATGGAATCCAATCCGAGACCTTCGCCAAAAAGCGGAGCATCATTTTGAATATCTTCCGACTCCAAGACAACGTATGCAGCGCCTTCACCCAAATTCAATCCTGCACGGTGCGCATCGAATGGCTTACAAGGCTCACGGTCGAGTATCATCAAAGAATTAAACCCATTGAGATGAAATT
>BNXT01000196.1 GCA_025999775.1 Bacteroidia bacterium
TTTAATGAATGTGAAGACCATCTCATGGGGTTCGGCTGATAAATATTTAATACTAAATTGGCAAGCGGTGCACTCAAAACGTCCTTAATCAAACGACCGCGAGAAAAAGATTCAATATAAACATAATCATCTTTACCATGGGTAACAAAAAAAATATCCTCTAATTTCTTACCTTGTTTATTTAAAAAACCTTCCAAAGCTCTGGTTGGAGTTTTTCCATCAGAACAAAAAGCTACTGATCTTGACGGTCCTTTTATTTTTTCGCAAATATTGTCCTGTATCTCATTAAGTGATTTAATGAAAACAACCAAACGCCTTGGGGTATGAAAAACATTGAGACTTTCATATCCAATTTTTAAATCAGCAAGCATTTTAGATGCATTTTCACACAAGCTTTCTGATAGAACACCTACATATTGGGCGGGAATTTCCTCGACACCTATTTCAAATACAAAATTACGTTTATTCATGATCATCTCCCTTTTGATTTTCAATTGAAATATAAAGTTTAGCTATGGATTTAAACAATCCTTGTATTCTTTGAATATAATTATTTCTTGATAATTTACTGATAGCACCGCAAGCATCTAAAACATTGAAAGTATGTGAACATTTTAATGCAAAATCGTATGCGGCATAAATATTATTATATTCCCCAACTAATCGTTTAACTTCTTCTGCATAGTTTTCAAAATCTTGGAAAAGCATTTCTTTGTTGCAATTCTCAAAACTGTACTTTGAATGATCGAACTCTCTTTGTTTGTATATGTCTCCATATTTCTCATTTTGACTGTATTGCAAATCATATACATTATCTACATTTTGTAAATACATCGCTATACGTTCGAGTCCATAAGTTAGCTCTGCTGTGACAGGCTTACATTCAAAGCCACCGATAACTTGAAAAAATGTAAATTGGCTGATTTCCATTCCATCAAGCCAAACTTCCCATCCTTTTCCGAATGCACCTAAAGTCGGAGACTCCCAATTATCCTCAACAAAACGAATATCGTGCTCTTCTCGTTTGAAACTTATATGTTCCAGACTTTTTATGTATAAATCGACAACATCTATGGGGCTTGGTTTTAGAATCACTTGATACTGTGTATGCTGATATAATCTATTAGGATTATCACCATATCTACCATCTGCTGGTCTTCTTGATGGCTCTATATAAGCTCGCCTATAAGGTTTGCTCCCTAATGCTGCTAAAAACGTATTCGGATTCATTGTGCCCGCACCCTTTTCAACATCGTGCGGTTCCATGATTGAGCAACCTTGTTTATTCCAATACTCGTGTAACTTAAATTTTAATTCTTGAAACAACATAATTTATTATTTTCTAAATTTATAATGATATTTCCATCCAAATTGGACAATGGTCACTACCCATAACATCTGTTGCTATATCGGCATGAACTATATGTTCCTTAAAAAAGATGTCACTTAATGTATAATCGATTCTCCAACCAATATTGCGCTGTCTAGCATTGTATGCATACGGCCACCATGTATATTTTTTTGTATCTTTATTGATAAATCGAAATACGTCAAATATATTCAATTTATTTAAAAAGCTTGCAAAAACTTGCCTCTCAGCCATGGTAAACATCGTATTATTCTGATTTGCTTTGGCACGGCAGAGGTCCAAATCATTAATTGCAATATTAAAATCACCAACTATAATTTTGGGCTTATTTCTCTGAGATAAATAGAATATTAAGTTCTCAAAGCATTCTAATTTATACTGCAAATCCCTCTTATCCCTGTTCCCATGAGGTATATATAAAGTTATAATCTCAAAGTCTGGATATTCCAAAAGAAGAAATCTACCTTCTTCATCAAATCTATTATGTCCAATCTTATCCACAGTTTTAATAGGTTTTTGATTTGTTAATATTGCAACACCACCATGCGCACTATCCCCTAAATTTGTAAACATATACTCATAAAAAGAGCAGACCGGAATATTTTTTTCTTTCGATATTTTCATTTCTTGCAAGCATAAAAAATCACCTGCATTATGTAAAATCCTTGAAAGAAAATCTCTTTTCAGACAATTACGATATCCATTTATGTTCCACGAAGTAATTCTCATTCTATTCAATTGTATGTTTATCGTTATTATCCCATTTTAAATGCTCATTCCAAACAAATTCTTTTTGATAAGGTTTAAAAGAAAAACATACAGGTAATAAATTCCCATAATCTTTACATTTACTTTGATTAGTGCAAGGAGTATGCTCATCAAATTTGTGATCAAGCGACTCATTCAACATTGAATCTTCCCAAATTAGATTCTTATCTGTAAATTTACCTATACAATATTTACTCGCAATCATTCCTGAACAGACTCTAATTTGTCCATCTGGATGGATTAATGCCCTTTCACCAAGCTTTACAGGGCAATATGCGTAATATCTCGGTTTAGCATTGAACTCTTCTTGAGATATAAATTGTGTTGGGATTCGAACTTTAATTTTGTAGTCACCAGTATTTATTAGATTCCGAATTTTTATCCATTCCTCTGGAGAATTTGCAGTGTCCTCTGCAGTCCATGTGTCCATAGGAAATCCATGTTTAAATAATACATGAAAATTGATTGCTCGACATCCAAGACTCTCAGCAAAACGTATCATACGATGCAAACCTAATTCGCCATTATCTATTTTAAGAAGTTGAGGATGGACACAACAAGTCAATTCTACTTTAATACCTGCTTGTATGGCTACTTTAATTGCATTAACGCAATTTTCAAAACTTTTCTCTCCTCTTAGGATATCATTTATTTTCTTATTATATCCATCTAAACTAAAAGATAAATCATCTAATTTGGTCAAAGTATCGTTAGAATACAATTCAGGTGAATTTTGTCCATTACTATCTGCCCTCAGATAAGTATATCCAATATTTTTTGCAGCTAATATTAATTCAAAAAATTTATTGTGATCATTGTAATATAAAAAAGGCTCACCACCCATGAATGTTACTTTTCGCGCACCCATTGTATAAAAATCTGACAATAGATCAATTGCCTGCTCAAAAGGAATATCTTTTCGCCCCATATAAAACGTCAAGTTTGGCTTATAAAGGCATTGCTTACATCGCAACTGGCATCTATCGGTCAAGTACAAAAAAATTTGCTTAACCTTACCATTATAATAATTATATAACTTTTCAT
>BNXT01000197.1 GCA_025999775.1 Bacteroidia bacterium
TAATTTTAATCTATTTCAAATTTTTTTGTATTTTTGTATTATATGTTTGACGCAGATTCTTTTTAAGTTGTCTTGAACCTAATATATTTAAGCCGCTGATGACCACCCGCATAAAAATAGTGATAATGCTCCTTCTGGTAGGGATGTTGCAAGCGACGTCGTTGCGGGGACAGACGCTATCGCCGGTGGACAGTCGATTGACTTGGATGGGTCCCTTTAGCGTTAACATCGTGGATAATCTCAAGACGTCGATACCCAAAGTACGACTAATGCTACTCATGCGCGATATGACGGCTATGAATCCACGCGTCAAACTGCGTTTGCACGTGGAAGGGTTTAACAACCGTATATATACCTCCAAGTATGCAAATACACGCATTATTGATTTAACGCCCGGTATGCCGCTTTTCTTGCAGGGGATGGACTTATACGAATATTTTTTACCGGAAAACTTGGACTTTGTAGGCGTCAACAAAAATAATTATGTACAGAATTTTCAGTTGCCGGAGGATCGCTATACGATATGGTTTGAGGTTGTAGAGGCGACCACGCTGACAAGGGTATCGAGCAATGAACAGTACGCAATGGCGTGGTTTATCCTGAACGACCCGCCGGAGTTGGTGTCGCCGGCGAATGAAAAGAAGCTGTACATCGACCAAAGTCCGACCTTATTATTTCAGTGGATAGCGTCGCACAGAGGCTCCATGAATGCAAGTTTTTTGAGTGAATACAAGATAGACATTGTCGAAATACCGCCGTCCTACACAGGCTCAATACCGGCGGCGTTTATGGCGCTATCGCCCAAAATATCAGAAATCTCCCGCACCAACAGTTTTTTGTACAATAACGTGATGCACGCCCCGCTATTGCCCGGATACAAGTATGCCTACCGTGTGCAGGTCTATCAGGCAGGGGCGATGGATGAGATGCGCTTGTTTAAGAATAACGGCTACTCGGAGATACGGTGGTTTGAGGTGTCGGAAAGTTGTCCGAGCGTAGGTATTCCCAGCGCTAATGCGGTGAGTTCAAGGGCTATAGAGGTAACGTATATGGACAACCCTAAGTACGAAGAGGTTACGGTCTATCGCAAGAAAAAGATGACGGAACAGGATACGAAAGACTATACATGGTACAAGTATAAGGGGACAAGCTCGCCCATCACAGTCCCGGAATTAGTGCCATTAGTAACGTATGAGTACAAAGTTGAAGCGCAGTGTCAGTTTGAGAAAAGCGAAATATCTGTCATCAAAGAAATCACGATGCCTGAGGATCCGCCGCCGCTTGTAACATGCGGCGCTGCCGACGATTCGCTGATACTGACCACGGAAGAACCCTTACAAGCCTTGAAGGCGGGCGATATAGTAACCTTGTATTGGGGGTGGAAGTTTAGAATAAGCGAGGTGTCAACAAGTCATGGCAACGGCATATTTAGCGGGAAAGGTTATTTGAGAATGCAGATGCTGCGCGGAGCGTGGATATTGATGCGATTTAGCAATTTGCGACTAAATGCAGACTATCAGCAGATGGACAATGATGATTGTGAGATTGTCAGTATTGAAGATGTCTTGGAGAAGGGCATCAAAAGTGGGGATGCCTATTTTGAGGGCGGCGGTGTTGGCAGCGTGGTTACAGGTCTCACGGAGACCGCCACGAAAACGACACTGACGCTGTCGGATAACAGCACGGCACGATATGATAGGAATACCGGAATGCTCACCATTACGACTGAAACCGGACAAAGCGCTGTCGTACAGACGGACGGACTACCTACTACGATTACCGACGGACGCGGCGGGATTTATGAAGTAAATGAACAAGGTAAAGTTACGCAAATAGCCGCCCCTGCTGCATCCGGCACAACCGGTACGCCGTCAAACACGATTTCATCGACCAATAGGGTAAGCTTTGCGGCGCACAGCGCACAACGCTACGCCTTTGACGAGTTTGACAGCAAGTACGGCAGTTCGCAATTGATAAGCAAAGTTTATGAAAAACAGGGGGATTATTACATCAATTACAAATGTGTTCCGCATGGCAAGAGTGATAAGGTGTTGGCGAGGGTCAATGGGGATATTGATAGCGATAAACTTGTATTCAAAACCTCCAAAGATGTAGTTTACAAGCACACAAAGATTTCGGATAACGAGTATGAGTTAACGCTTGCGAGCGGCAAGGAGAACGACGCACAAGAGGTGTTTGCGATGTACCAAAGGGATAGCGCTAGCAGCTGGCAAACACTGGGCAAATTGCGGGTGGTAACCTACCAAACCAAGCGACCGGAGGTGGTGATTGTGCCGGTCAATAACGCAGACATAAACGAATCCAAACTCAAAGAGCTGTCCGATGTGGTGAACAGCATTTACAATCCGATAGATGTGGAATTTACGTTTACATTAGCGGACAGGTTTGAGAACACGGACTGGGATTTGAACAATAACAGTTATCTTGATGTTGAGGGTAGCGGTTTGTTAGCCACGCTCACGGATGAGATGAACGCCTTGAACGCTGCATATTTGCAGAGCATCGGCGAGCCGAAAGCAAAGACAGTGTATTTATTTTTGCTGCCCAACGCTCCGCAGAACAGGGACGGTATCTCTATAGCAGGCGATATGCCGAGAGACAAACGTTTTGGGTACTTGTTTCCGGCAAGCAGTGCGGAAATATTGGGCAACACTATCGCCCACGAACTCGGACACGGCTTGTTCAATCTGAAACACATCTTCGACCGTGATTACGGCATCAACCAAAACACCACAGACAACCTGATGGACTATACCTATACCGGTGGCACAAAGCTCATCTTCTACCAATGGAACCAAATCCACGACCCAGGGCATGTTTGGGGGATGTTTGAGCAGGATGGGGATGGTCAATTAGCTTGGGCGGGGGGAATAACATGGTTAGGCGATTTGTTGTGGGGCTTAGCACGCGATCCACAGGAAACAGATATTGAAAACATTAAAAAATTGCTTGATCATGTGCATGAAAAATATGCGGATTATTTTGAACAATCGAAAGCAAATGACATAGCTATAACAAAAGCCGAACATACAGATTGGAGTGTCCGCAAATTTTCGCATCAAAACAAGGTGAGCAAATCCATTTATTCCAAACTAACAAAAGCCGAATCACCTAATTTCAATTTGTGGGAAAAGGGTATTTTTGTAGA
>BNXT01000198.1 GCA_025999775.1 Bacteroidia bacterium
GGAGATGGGTATTAGAGACAGCTTTTATGGGGTTTAATAAAGTGTTGTTAAATATTAGAACGATACTTAAAAACCTGCGATTTTGCAAGCAAGATATTTTGGATTTTAAACCGGATGCAGTGGTTTTAGTTGATTATCCGGGTTTTAATTTGCGTATTGCAAAATGGGCAAAGAAACAAGGCTTTCCGGTATTTTACTACATCGCGCCGCAAGCGTGGGCGTGGCACAAATCACGGGTCAAGACTATCCGAAAGTCCGTGGACAAACTATTTGTACTATTAGACTTTGAAAAGCCATTCTTTGAGCGCTACGGTATTGCTACCGAATACGTCGGACACCCACTGCTGGATGCCATTCGGAACTACGCCCCAAAGCCTTTACCACATGAAAAGCCGGTCATTGCTCTGCTACCCGGAAGTCGCAAACATGAATTATTAGATATTTTACCTATTCAACTGCAAGCAGTCAAACATTTCCCTGACTATGAGTTTATTATCGCAGGTAATGAACATTACAAGGCTGTTTACGAAGAGATAGTGAAAGATCAACCTATACGCATTGTATATGATCAAACTTATGATTTATTGAGTATTGCTGCAGCAGCCTTAGTGAAATCGGGTACCGGAACCTTGGAAACAGCCCTGTTCAATGTGCCGCAAATCGTATGCTACAAAATAGGCATTACCTCCTACTGGATTGGACGACTAATGGTTAAAATCAAGTACATTTCTTTGCCAAATCTTATTTTAAATCAGCCGGTAATACCGGAATTGATACAACATCAATTCAACGAAAAGACTATTGTAACACATCTTCAAACCATTCTGCAAAGCCACGGAGAAACACAGAAACAACAGTACGCGCTACTGCGTACACGTCTTACGCCTAACACTATGGGCGCAAGCGCGAGTGTGGCAGATTCTATTATAACAACTTTAACAACCACCAAGCCCGTATGAAACGTATCCTTATTTTGTTAATCAGTGTGTGTGTAACCGGTTTGTGTACAGCAAGAGATGTAACCGTTTGCATTTATGCTAATACACCGTTAAAGCAGTTACAATTCTCGGTTTATTTGGGCAAGTATAAACTTCTTGATGAACATAATAATACGGTTTTGCAGTTAAATCAAGGCGAAGATGTGATTATAGCAAGCGGAAAACACGGCATAACCATACATCAGGGGAACAAACGTATCGGGACGTATCAAAAGGTCAATGCGATAGGTAGCGGCGTGCGACCGATTTGCAAAATTATACCGGAGCAGACTCAACCTTCAATCAGACTGTATGATGACCATTTAGAAATCTCGACTAAGGGTGATGTATTGCGTTTGCTTAACCGTATTGATATAGAAAAATACGTTTCCGGTGTCATTGAATCCGAGGCATTGGGCGCAAGTGATGAGGTCGGGTTTTATCAGGTGCAAGCTATTATCTCCCGCACGTACGCGATGGAGCACATCTATAACCATCGTAAAGATGGCTATAATCTGTGTGATAACGTACATTGTCAGGTTTATCGCGGTCAGAATGGGACGGCTATGATTTTGCAATCGACTGCCGAAACAGCGGGTATTGTATTGGTAGATGCCCACAAGAAGATGATCACCGCGGCGTTTCATTCCAATTCCGGCGGACAAACGGTTGCCGCAGAGGATGTATGGCGACATCCGACATCTTATTTGAAATCGGTACGCGATACGTTTTCCTTAGGTTGCCGTAACAGCACATGGCAAAAAGAATACACCGTCCGAGAGTGGTTAAACTTATTGGAAAAACATTACAATTACGATATATCAAACCGTAAAAAACGAGCGCAAGCGCTTAACTTCCCTTGTAATGAACGACAACTCTTCTTTGCAGGCGATATTCCGGTTAAACAGATGCGTACGGATTTAGGCTTGAAGTCCACGTTTTTTTCAGTCCGAACAGAAGATGATAAAGTCATATTGGATGGACGCGGTTACGGACACGGCGTGGGACTTAGTCAAGAAGGCGCTGCACGAATGATTAAGTGTGGGTTCTCGGTCGAAGAGGTGTTGAAATTCTACTACGTCGGCGTTCAATTGGTACATCTGAATACCATTCTGAATAATGAATAATGTGGAGTGTGTTAACAAAATTTTGGACTATAAAATAGATCTATTTTTTCATTCCGTTAGAAATGTAAGCTTGCGTTTGAATTGGTCGCTTACCTAACGGCAAGCAGGTTGGTGGTGGCTCATTTTTTCTACCGAGCTATAATCCCGTTAGGGTGGGAAGTAAAAAAAGATATAACTGCGTTTACAATAAATTATCGTTTCTTGATAGGATTGTTTGAACCGACTTTACGTGGACGGCGGGAGTCTTTAAGCTTGTCTTTATCAGCATCTTCGCTATCTTTACCTCCGCGTTTGATAGCCCGTTTCTTGGCAAGATTTTCTTCGTCTTCATCCAATAAGTCAATGTTGCGATGATCTTCCTCTTCATCACCTGCGGCTTCTTGAGCAGCGGCATTGTCTTTATCAAATTTACGTTCAGCCAAGCCTTCTTCGATAGCGGCAACCATGGCGTCAATGATCACCGTGATAGACTTCGAGGCATCATCATTAGCAGGGATTGGAAAATCAATAAGTTCGGGATTTACGTTGGTATCTACAATAGCAAATGTAGGGATGTTCAAACGTTTTGCTTCTGCCACGGCAATATGTTCTTTGAGGATATCCACAATAAAGATGGCGGATGGTAAACGGCTTAGGTCAGCAATAGAGCCTAAGTTTTTTTCCATCTTCGCTCGTTCGCGAAAAATCTGCAACCGTTCACGTTTCGAGATTTGTTCAAATGTTTTATCATTTGTCAACTTGTCAATTGTGGACATTTTCTTCACCGCTTTGCGAATCGTTGCAAAGTTGGTAAGCATACCGCCGGGCCAACGTTCAGTTACGTACGGCATACCCGTTTTTGCTACGCGTTCGGCGACGATAGCTTTTGCCTGTTTCTTAGTAGCAACGAACAATACTTTTCTACCGGAACGGGCGATCTGACGGAGTGCGTTAGCGGCTTCGTCCACTTTCTCAATCGTTTTGTTGAGGTCAATGATATGGATTCCATTTTTCTCCATAAATATATAGGGAGCCATTTTAGGATTCCATTTGCGACGCATGTGCCCGAAATGGACACCTGCCTCT
>BNXT01000199.1 GCA_025999775.1 Bacteroidia bacterium
CTTATGAAATCTACATTGTTTATTACGACCCTGTTAGCATTACAAAGTTTGATAGGCGGCGCGTTAACAGCGCAAACACTGGCTTATACAGCGACAACGCACGAAGAAACGACAACCGAAGGAAAGGTCGTTTATATCAATGAGGAAGGTTTCAATAGTAAGGTATTGGACGTTTCCACGTATGACGGCTCATGGAAATACCTTGGTACACAACCTTGTATTGTCGATTTTTATGCCGATTGGTGCGGTCCTTGCCGTATGATAGCCCCTGCGCTCACCGAACTTGCTAAAGAGTATGCCGGTAGAATAACTATTTACAAGGTCAATGTTGATCAAAATAGAAATCTATCCCAGTTTATGGGCGCATCGTCCATCCCTATGTTACTCTTTTGCCCGATGCAAGGAGCGCCTGCTCTACAGCAAGGCGCTAACACTAAGGAAGGTTACACAAAAATTATTGAGGAATTTTTGTTGGGCAATAAACCTGCCGACGGCAACAACACAGAATCTGTGAACAAAAACTAACGTTGCACCGTCGGAAAGCATTTGTACATTAGAAAGCGTTGATAATTTTCATGAAGTCTTGCGCTACTAAGGAAGCGCCACCAATAAGACCGCCATCGACGTCGGGTTGTGCAAATAGGGTCGCTGCATTCTGAGGCGTGCAGCTGCCGCCGTAGAGAATAGGCAGCTTTTTAGCAATCTCTTTACCGTATTTATCTTCAACGATGCCACGAATGAAAGCGTGCATTTCTTGCGCTTGTTCGGGTGTGGCTGTTTTCCCTGTACCGATAGCCCATACCGGTTCGTAAGCAATGATGATATTGGTAAAATCCAAAGGTTGAAGCTGAAACAAACTTTCTGAGAGTTGTTGTTTCACAACTTCAAACTGACGGTTGGCTTCGCGTTCGGCAAGTACTTCACCGCAGCAAACAATAGGCGTGATTGTTTTGCCAAGTAGTTGTTCTACTTTTTGTGCAACCTCGGCGTTGCTTTCATGGTGGTATTTACGGCGTTCGGAATGACCTATAATGCAATACTCTACCTGCATGGAATTGAGCATGGTAGCGGAAATTTCACCGGTATAAGCGCCTTTCTCATAAGCGCTCACATCTTGTGCGCCAACGGCAAAAGCGCTGGATTCCGCAATATCAACAGCCATTTCGAGGTAAATTGCCGGCGTACAAACAATGATGTTGACATCCGTCTTTTCTTGTTCGTCAAGGAGGTTTACTAATTCGTCAAGCGTTTCTTCGGCTTCTGAAAAACTCTTGTTCATTTTCCAGTTACCGGCTACAATTTTTTGTCTCATGATCGTTATTTTTTGAGTGTTTTATTAAGTTTATCAATAGAGGGCATACAACGCCAATTCCATTTCCCTATAACTATATTATCGTGAAGCACAATCAATCCGGGATTGGCACGGATAAGGGACTTCACAGATTTGTCGTCCGAATAATAGAGCTTGAAATCGTGTCCAAACCGATCGGCAAACGCATCTACCTGAGATTGCAGCTCCGGTATCTCAAGATAACGTGAATCGGTGAGAATAAAGCAGTCATACTGGTTTTGAACGGCAAAATCAAGGATTTGATGTATGTGTTCTTTCTTTTTAAGTTTGGCTTTTTCCAAGTCGTATAGGGTAAAAATGAAGGTGTAGCCATCTTTGGTCAGTACGTCTGAAACCTCGTTAAAAGTCTCATCAAATAGGGGAATGGCAATAGATTTCGGATTCGGATCTTCTTCGCGCAAACTTACATACTCCCAATTGGTCTTCAAGTCGGTTGGCAGTTGCTTTATTTCAAACTCTTGAAGCGCTCCGGTTTGCTTGTTTTTGTAGGTATAATGGTAGGTTGCCGGCAATCTGTCTTCAGCTTTTACAGCAATCTGAGCGCCTACTTTCCAATCCAAGAAGTCAATCGCCGGTAAAAACAAGACATTGAACGCTTCAAAGGCTAAGAAAAGTACGGTAACGATACCGCCTATCCAGCCTGCGGCTTTTAGCGAAAACAGGCTACGAATACGCTGGCGACCAAATAGAACGATGACAACTAAGGCATCTATAATAAGGTTTTTATAGAATGTTTGCCAATTGCTTAGTGTAATAGCCTTTCCGAAGCAACCGCAATCAGGTACGGCGTTATAGAGCGCATCATAGAGTGTTACACAGGTGAACACCGACATCATCAACGTTACAATCCACGCAGTGATAGCGGTTTGGATATTCAGCAGCAATAAAATGCCAACAATAAACTCAACGTAATTCATGGCAAACGCCGCCAATAAAGTCAAAGGTTGTAACCAATCGAGACCATAAGCGTTAAAGTAATCCTGAAATTGGTATTGGGTACCAATAGGATCGACACCTTTGACGAAGCCGGAAAAGATAAACAACGCGCCGAGTAGCGTGCGGGCGATTCGCAGCATGGTCTTATCAAACCGATGACGAAAGACGATAGCCAAGATGAACGTGGCTACCAACACCGATAAAAACCACGGGTTATAGGTGGTTTGATACGCTGTAAGAACAGCTAAAACGAGGTCAAGGAGCAGCACTAAGCAGGCTGCAAGGGAGTAGGTGATGTTTTTATTCATAGGTTTTCATTCCATTTAATGAGTGCAAAGGTGGCGTAGTTAATGATGTCGTAATAGTTGGCATCAACACCTTCCGATACTAAAGTTTGTCCTTTATTATCTTCAATTTGTTTAACACGAAAGAGTTTCTGTAAAATAATATCACAAAACGAGCATTGACGCATATCGCGCCATGCCTCTCCGTAGTCATGATTTTTATCCATCATCAGGTCGTGTGCTTGTGTAGCGTATTTATCGTACAATGTAACGGCGGTATCAGTGGAAATATCCAACGTTGTAGTGTCGGATAGCTCTAATTGGATGAGCGCCATGACGGAGTAGTTGATGATGCCAATATATTCGGAGGGTATATCTTCATTGACTTTTTGGATGCCGGTAACCTGTATATTACGGATGCGATTGGCTTTGATGAAAATCTGATCCGTCATCGAAGGTGCACGCAGGATACGCCACGCACTGCCATAGTCTTGCATCTTTTTCACAAACAAACTACGACAAGTATCTATTACCAACCTATATTGAGAACTTGTATCCATAACATACCAATGT
>BNXT01000200.1 GCA_025999775.1 Bacteroidia bacterium
TATAGCCAACGGAGGTCATCGGCGGTGAGTTGATCATTGGGAGAGTAGTATTTATCAATAAATACCGTATCCCATTGTCCGCCTTGCGTTTTATGTGCGGTCATAGCATAAGCAAACTTTACTTGGAGTGCGTTCAAATAAGCGTCTTGCTTGATGGCTTTGTAACGTTCGCGTTTGCTTGCAATGTGCATGTAGTCCTCGCTGACGGCATCCCATAAACGGCGAGAATCATTGTAAGATAGTGCGGGAGATTCGCTGTCAATGGTATCCAACAGCATTTTTACCGACAAGGGTTGCATGTCGGGATAGTCTGTCATGCGTACTTCGGCATCCGCAAACTGAAATCCGTACATGCTTTCTGTGCGTCTGATACGCAGGATTTCTATCATATCGCCATTGGCAATAAAGCCGGCTTCCGAATCCTGAGGCAGCCAATGGTAGTTATTACGCAATACCATCATCCGGTCGCCGCCACTGATAGCCTCTTCCCGAAAAAGCATCCGCATCCGAATATCACGATTGAAGCTGTTAGCGCGCTTATTGGAACGTGTAATGACCACAACTTCGTCTTGAGGCAGGGTAGAGTACGCATCATTCATACACTCTGCAAACTCGGTATTATCAATGCTTTTGATGTCGGTATAACCCGCGAGGTCAAACAACGGTAATTTAAAATCCTGCATAGCTAATTTGGCGCGCAATAAGGTGGCATTGTATAAAATGCCCGAATCCTCCTTTTGTCGCACTACTTCACGTAGTTCACCGCTATGAACATCGCAGGCAAACGTTTGATTCATAAACTCAGTATCTAAGGCGGGACTTTCATCCGAACCTACCGGCGGCAGTTGTGCTGTATCACCAACTAAGATTAACTTGCAATGAATACCGCTATGGACGTAATTGAGAAGGTCTTCGAGTGTTAAATCTTCGGACAAGAGTTCCTGCACGATGTATTGTTGTACCGATTTCGTGATGAGTTCATCCGGATTTTGAGTGTCATATTGCTGTGTATCTCGGTTTCCATAGAGCAATAAAATACGTATCAATTCCTGTTCAAGGAATACAATCGGATTGTCTTCCAGAGGGGGCACGACATCGGCGCTGTTTTGTGGAGTATCAACCACGACTTCCGACATATCTCCAGTAGCCTTCTGATTGTTTAACCTGCTTAGTTTGTTAATCTCGTTAATTAATACCGCCTCAGGGAAATTCAGGATACGACTACATTCTGCGATATATACTGACCGTGCAATTAAATCCGGTATCAGTACGATAGAACCAACAATATCCCGTAGTAAAGCCGTTTTCTTGATGGGATCGTTATTGGTTTCTTTGAGCAATACATCGGTTTTATAGCGGATGAAGTCCACGGCATTAGTGGCTATGAATTGGCGCACTTCATCGGCAGTGTGCTTTTGTGCGTAGGAATCGGGGTCGTCGCCATCGGGAAATAGTACCACACGGACGTTCATACCTTCCTTGAGTATCATGTCCATACCACGAAAGGACGCTTTGATACCGGCGGCATCTCCGTCATAGAGTATCGTAATATTTTTGGTATAGCGGGAAACTAATTTAATCTGCTCCGTTGTTAGCGATGTTCCTGAGGATGCCACCGTATTTTCGACCCCTGCTTGATGTAATGAGATTACGTCGGTATAGCCTTCTACGAGCAGACATTGATCTTGCTGGATGATGGCTTGTTTGGCAAAATGTATGCCGTATAATACCTTGCTTTTGCTGTAGATATCCGATTCCGGCGAGTTGACGTACTTAGCGGCTTTGGCTTTATCGTTGAGCAACGAGCGACCGCCAAAAGCAATCACGCGACCGCTGACGTTGTGTATAGGAAACATCACGCGCCCTTTAAAACGATCATAGAGTGTTCCGTTATCCCGCTTCAAACTCAACCCGGATGCTATTAAGATGGTAGCGTCATAGCCTTTTGTTTGGGCTGTGGTGGAAAAGTCGTCCCATTCATCCAAACAATAACCTAATTCAAATTTTTCAATGGTAGCCGACGTAAAACCTCGTTCTTTAAAATAAGCCAACCCTATAGCACGCCCTATTTCGTGTTGATGCAAATGATTCGCAAAATGCTTTTTAGCAAAATCCGATACCGCTAATAAAGCGGTACGCAAACTATCCTGTTGTTGACTTGCTTCGGTTGGTTGTTCGTCTTCGATGTGGACATGGTATTTGTCAGCGAGATAGCGCAACGCTTCAACGTAGTTTAGATGGTCATGTTCCATCAAGAAAGAGATGCTGTCGCCACCTTTGCCGCAACCAAAACATTTGAAGATGTTTCGGGCAGGATTGACGGTGAAAGAAGGCGTTTTTTCATCATGAAACGGACATAAGCCAATCAATGACGAGCCTCGGCGTTTCAAGGTTACAAAGTTACCAACAATCTCCTCAATACGAGCGATCTCAAGGATAGTATGTATGGTTTCTTTTGGAATCATTGCCCGACCTTTATTTTGCGGCGATAGTTTCGATTTCTACTAAGGCGCCCATAGGCAGTTTTTGTACGGCGTAGGCAGCGCGTGCAGGGTAATCGTTGGTATAAAACTTGGCATACACTGCGTTCATCGCTGCAAAATCATCCATTGTACTGAGCAAACAGGTCGTTTTTACTACGTTATCAAAAGTATAACCGGCTTCTTTTAGGATTGCTTCGACATTTTTGAGAACCTGCTCTGTCTGTGCCGTAATACCGTCCGCGACGATTGTGCCGGTAGTAGGGTCAATGGGTAATTGCCCTGAAATAAACAGCATGTTGCCTGCTTCAACAGCTTGACTGTAAGGTCCAATGGCTTTGGGCGCTAGCTCGGAATGGATAATTTTTTTCATAAAATACTATGTTTACTTAAAGAATCTACTATAACGATGTTTGAGTCCGGGAATTTTATTTTCACAGATTATCAATATGGATGTTGTGAGTATAGAGAAGAAGATGGTTGCATAGACAACGTTTTTAATTAACGTGCCTTCAGGTATGCCAAAAGCTTCCGGCATGGAGGCTAATACCGCTGCCGCAAGTCCTTTCGGGGTCATGATGGAGATGACCGTTCGCTCGTAGGTAGTAGCGTCGGACGGAGCACAATATTTTGCCATGAAGAGCCGTGCAATATACAAT
>BNXT01000201.1 GCA_025999775.1 Bacteroidia bacterium
ATTTAGTTGTGGCATAGTAGATTTTGCCTTGATTTTTTCTTTTGTTACTTTTCTTTTGTATCAAGACAAAAGGAAAAGTAAGAAGAAAAAGACTATGACAAGAAAAAATTTCAAAAAGTATTCAAAATTTGATGCTATCTTTGTCATATTGTTATATAAAAAATCAAAATGAGAAAACTTGCTCTTATCATTTCTGTAGCCTCATCTTTTATTCTGTTTGGACAAGGCAATGTCAGTGGAATTATTGTTGAGAAAACAACGCAAACACCTATCGAATATGCGAATGTAGCTATTTATCAACAAGATGGGAAATACATTTCGGGCACAATGACCGATTCTTTGGGCAGTTTTTTTATTGACAACATTGCAGAAGGAGAGTATGAATTGCAATACAGTTTCATAGGCTTTGAAACGACCGAAACCGTTACATTCGGTATCACGAAAACTCGTCTATCGGTCAATCTTGGGGCGTTGTCGCTGATGGAATCTGCTCAAAACTTGGATGCGGTGATAGTTACTGGACGAAAATCAACCTACGTTACGAAAATCGACAAAAAGATATTCAACGTGGGCGAAGATTTGATGAGCGTATCCGGCTCGGCAAGCGATTTATTGGAAAACGTTCCTTCGATACAGGTGGATATGGATGGCAATGTCAGCTTGCGCGGTTCGGAAAACGTACAGATACTTATTAACGGCAAGGTGTCAAGTTTGATGGGGACTTCACGGGCGACCGTGTTGCAACAAATTCCGGCACAAAATATTGAACGCGTAGAAGTCATTACTAATCCATCCGCTAAATACAAACCCGACGGCGCTTCCGGCATTATCAATATTGTGCTCAAAAAAGAACGCCGACAAGGTGTAAACGGCGTTTTTGCTGCCAATGCAGGAAATCAAGATCGTTACAATAGTACACTATCATTAAATTACAATCCGGGAAAAATCAACCTTTCAGTCAGTTACGGCATTCGTTACGATAATCGCAATCGCTTCACCTACAACAACCGCATCAAAAAAGACAGCCTAAGCCTTGAAAACAGCTATATCGACGAAAGTACTATTGCCAAACCCGCACGCCCGCTTTCACAACTCGTGCGAGGCGGCATAGATTGGGATATTAGCAAAAAAGATAATCTCCAAGCAGAGGTTTCCTACTCTTATATAACTATGCTACGCCATGAAACTACGGATATTCTGTATAGAAACAACCTTCAAGATACCACAAATCATTATTCTCGCTTCCGTTTAAACAATGAAACCGAAAATGATTTGGAATTAGGTGTTGCTTACGAGCATAGTTTCGGCAAAGACCACACTATCACTATCGATTATACACATTCGTCCAACTCAGAATTGGAGGACAATAAATATACCAATACTTATTTTTTCCCAAGACCGATAAAACCCGCAGAAAAAGACAATACCTTAATTTGGCAAGCGGAAACAAGGCATGTAATACGTGCAGATTACAACCGTCCATTGGGAGAAGACGCCGCTTTAAATCTCGGTACAGAAATTGAATTGACCGAAGCAGATTTGAATTTTTCTGCAGAAAGATTATCGGGATTGCAATGGATTTCTGATGTCGAAAAAACGAATCACTTTATACTTGATGAACAGATTTACGCTGTCTATGCTACGTATGAAGCGGAGTTTGGGGATTTTGGCGTGATGGGTGGACTTCGGAGCGAATCAGTTCGTACCCAATCGCAGTTAATATCCACGGATAGCGTCATTCCTAATAATTACGTCAATATTTTCCCAACGCTGCATACCTCCTATCATTTCAGCGACAAACACGAAATGCAACTAAATTACAGTCTGCGTATCAACCGTCCGGAAGGCGACGATTTAAACCCATTTCCGGAATATAAAGACCCGTACAATCTCTCAAGCGGAAATCCCCGCCTGAAACCGGAAAAAATTCATTCCTTAGAATTGGGGTATCTATTGAAACACAATGCAACGACGTTCTTGACGACCGTTTATTATCGCCATACTTTCAATCGGATAACAGAGATAACGCGCTATATTAACGACTCTGTTTTGTGGACAACCAAAGAAAATATGGCATCCAGCCAATCAACCGGTTTAGAATTTATTCTCTCTACTGCCGTCAGTCAATGGTTGACCGTCAATCTTAACTCCAATATTTACTACAATGTGATTGATGCCAGTGATTTGGGCTTTAGTAGCCAGAAATCAGTCGTTGCATGGAACCTTTCGCTCAACGGCAACATCAACATTACAAAAAACCTCATGGCACAAATCAATACGCGTTACACAGCCAAGTCGCTCACGCCACAAGGATACCGTGAACCCTCTTACATCCTGAACGCGGGCGCACGTTACAATCTGCTCAACAACAAAGCCGCCATCCTGTTCACCGTATCCGACTTGCTCAATACGTTCAGCAGTGTAACTCAAATGGATACCCCTGAACTCAAAGCCCGTATGGAAAGAAAACGGGTTTCACAAATATTTTACATCGGATTCACTTACAATTTCGGAAAATCCCAGAAAAAAGACAAAGAGGTGAAATTAAAGTATGAGGAGCAGTTGTAGACACTATTCATGTCCCGTTAGGGACAAAATGTTGAAAGAAAATGAGCCACCACCAACCCGCTTGCCGTTAGGTAAGCGACCCAAATCAAACGCGCAATTGTCTGAATCAGGATTTGCAGGATTTGAAATAATTAATAATGAATAATGAATAATGAATAATAATGAAGGGGCTGTCTCAAAAGGGTAGTTTTTAATCAACTATTTAGGCGGCCCGTTTGAGGTTTTGAGAAGAAAAATAATTATCTCTCAATAGAAAGTTTGATTTTGAGATAAAAATGATGATAACAGTAACTTTTTGTGAAAGAGCGGTCTGTTGTTGGGCATTTTTTGCCGATTTATTCCGTTTATTGCAGAGTTTTCCCAAGTTGAAGGCAATAGCAAAGATGGTAAAGTCCATTTTTACCTTATCGCCTCCAAAATGTCGAAAACGGTTGTACTGTTTGTTGGCTTTTGTCTGCCCGAACACCGCCTCCGGTTCGATGGGTCGTTTGCTTCGATGCTTCAACCCTTCCTGCGAGGTTAGAAGCTCTCGTG
>BNXT01000202.1 GCA_025999775.1 Bacteroidia bacterium
AATTAAATATATTACAGATACTATAAATCAATGGAAACACTAAAAGAATCAACAGAAGTAGAAAAATCACTCAAAACAGATAAAGAGAAATACCCTCCGTTTTCTGTTTTGATAGCGCTCTATGAAAAGGAAAAACCACACTTGCTGAACAAGGCTTTGCACAGTGTTTTTAATCAGACTGTTGTTCTAGATGAGGTCGTATTGGTATTGGATGGCAAACTGACTGATGAATTATTACAAATTGTAGAGCATTATAAATCAACTTACAACACACTAAAAATAGTGCAACTGCCTGAAAAAAAAGGACTTGGTATAGCGCTTAGTGAAGGATTGCAACATTGTTCGTATGAACTTGTGGCACGCATGGATACAGATGACGTATCAATGCCGAATCGTTTTGAAAAACTACTGCAAGTATTTATTGACAAACCTGAAATATCAGTTGTTAGCAGTTGGATCACGGAAGTAAATCAAAAAGGTAATGTCATTGGTATAAAAACGGTGCCAGAAACGCATCAGGAAATACAAAAACTGATGTCCATTCGACAGTCCGTCAATCACCCCGCTTCAATGTTCAAGAAAAGCGCTGTTCTTGCGGCTGGAAACTATAGGCATTTTCATCGTTTTGAAGACTATGAACTTTGGTTTAGAATGTTAGATAAAGGATTTTTATTTTACAATATTCAGGAAAGTTTATACGAATTTTATTGTGATAATGCTGCTATCAGCCGTAGAGGAGGCTTGGAATATGCCAAGTCGGAAATAAGGCTTATGAAATATCTGAGAAAAAAACATTTCATAAGTTGGTATCAGTATGTGCTTAACTTGGTTCTGCGTATTCCTGTGCGTTTCTTGCCAACATCCATTCGCTCGCTAATTTACAAACTATTGCTTCGCTCGTGAATATAGCCGTGATACTACCGTCGTTGAAAAATAAAGCGCCTATTAGGGTCGCTCGAAATATCATCGCCCATATTATGGAGGAGGTAAAACAGGTTGATGTGTATTATTTTGACGAACAAACAGAATTGACATTCCCTTGTAGTACTTGCCGTATCAACCCCTCGCAACCGATTGACTTTCACGGCTATGATATTATTCATAGCCATGGCTATCGTCCCGATAAATATGTTTGGAAATTCAGAAAACACATACAGGGAAAAACCGTTTCGACCGTTCATAGCGACGTGTTTACGGATTTAAAATATACCTATAATGTATTGATTTCGGCGGTTTTTAGCCGATTGTGGATACACTTTTTGAAAAATAAAGATTGTGTCGTAACTTTGTCCCATTTTTTAGTGGATAAAGTTTACAAAAACTATATCTCTGAAGATAAGTTGGTTTGCATTTACAATGGTGTGGATGAACACAAGGTGCAACCAATCGCCGAAGAAGACTCGGAACAATTGAAGGTACTTAAAGAACGACCGTTAAAAATTATTGGCACATGCGCTGTATTAACCAAAATCAAAGGATTAGAACAGGTTATCAACGTGTTACCTCAATTGCCGGATTACGCGTTTGTTGTGATTGGCGATGGTAAACAACGTGATTATTTGCAGCACTTAGCCCGGCAGCAGGGTGTCGCCGATAGATGCGTCTTTTTGGGGTATCGTAGTAATGCCCGTGATTATTTGCCTTTTTTTGATGTCTATGTCATGCCGTCGTATTCGGAAGGTATGGGATTGGCGTTGATAGAAGCAGCCTTAGCTGAACGCCCCTGCGTCTGTTCCGATATAGCCACGTTTCGAGAATTATTTTCATCCGAACAGGTGTGCTTTTTTGCATTGTCGAATAGCAACGCACTTAGTACGGCTATTGAAACAGCGTATCAACAACGTCTCGTGAAAGGACATATCGCTCGTCAATACGCTTTGCAGAATTATACATCCCAACGGATGGCGGATAGCTATCTACAGCGCTATCAAGCGCTATTATAAATTATTAACTTAAATTTTTTTGTATGAAACGCTCACATTTTTCCCGTAATAAGCTCCTCAGATTAGTCTTGGTGATAGCGCTTGTGTTGATGATTCATTATCGTTTTGCATTGAAGAATACGGAGACAGATACAGATACGACCGTATCATCAACGACGACCGTTATTTCCGACACTAACGCAGGACGTGTCATTATCACAGAGCCTACCGACAATAAAGGTTATGGCGGACCAACACCGCTACGGATTACATTGGATAGCAATGATAGAATCCAAAGTGTTGAATTGTTTACTAATCAGGAAACCCCTGCATTTGTCAAACGTATTACTGACAAAGGTTTTTTCAATTCATGGAACGGATTATCCGCAGTGGAGGCGGTTGAGCATCCGGTGGAAGCCATTACAGGCAGTACCATGACTACGCGTAGCGTGATCAACACGTTGCGAGACGATATAGATCGTCGCATACAATCCGGCGAAATTCAAAGCGACCCTGCCGCCCGAAAGAGTTCTCAAGGAAAGCCTTCTCAAAGTGTGATGTACTATGTCAAATCAGCCCTGTCGATAGCTGTATTGCTATTAGCATTACTTAGCTTTTTCTTCCCCAAACAAGCCAAACCGGGACGTGTGGTTTTACTGGGATTAAGTGTGATTGTGTTAGGGTTTTGGCAAGGTCAATATCTGTCTATCACTCATTTCTTTAACTGGTCAATCCATGGGTTTTCATGGACGGTATGGTTCATTTCGCTGATGGCGTTGTTAGCGGTTCTCTTACCGTTAGTTACCGGAAAATCGTTTTACTGCGTTTATGTATGTCCCTTTGGCGCTGCGCAGGAATTGGTGTCAAAACTGAATCCAAAGCATCGGCTATCCTTGTCCGACCGTGCAATCAAGATTTTGAAATACATCCAACCGATATTTTTCGCAATTATCATTTTGGGTGTTGTGTCTGATTTTGTGTCCGTACCCGATAGTTCTGTGTTTGAGCCGTTTTTAGCGTTTTTGTTGAGTACGCACCACGCTCCGGCATTGATTATCGCCGGCATCTCTTTGATAGTTTCGACCGTCTTACCAAAATTTTGGTGCAAATATGTCTGTCCGGCAGGATTTTGCCTCAATTTAATGAAATAGAGATTGTTACTCATTGATTTCCAATAG
>BNXT01000203.1 GCA_025999775.1 Bacteroidia bacterium
AAGATAGAATCTAAATTATCATATTTTTGCAAATTTGACAATACATAATCCGTTTTTCGTTTCTGGTAATCCTCATTACGTTTTTCACCGACATGTAAAGAATTAAAGTGTAAATCATACACAGAAACACTTAAAGAATGTTTAGGTCTATTAGCCGAATAAGACCGCAAAGACGTATCACTTAATGTTTTTGGAGACATGCTCATAACAGCACCAATGGATTCGTCATATTTACGAAATTTTGCTGGAGCGAATAGGGATTTAAGATAGCTGTGTTCTATATAAAATTCGGGAGAGAGCATTTCGATTACCACATAGATTCCATCTTTTGGCAATGTATAATGGTATGAAGAAATATCTACATTAACCCAATGTCGCTCGTTAGGTTTCATCGCGGCAATGATAGTATCCTTAGTTATTTCATCTTCAAAAAAAGATTTTCCATCATACAGACGTAAACGAAAAGGCATTCGTTTAGCCTCTTTTGCAGTAGATACCCAATCGTTGTTAAGACAAATTTTCACGCTCTGAATGGAGCCTTCGATACCATGGTTTGGAATATAAAGTGATATTTTACCGTATATACCTATGGGATAGCCATTTCCGACAGCTCGTTGGTGCAAATTTCCCATTTTTATACGCTTCGTTTCCTGTGGTTTGATCGTTACTTCGCTTAATATCATAGATTCTGTTTCAAGTTGGATTGCCGAAAGATTTTCCAATTGTCGTATAGTTGTCCGCACCGTTTTGTACCCGATAGATGAGATAATAACAGAATCTTCGTTCTGGCTATGACCATAGATTATGTCTGCATTGCCTTTGGTATCGCTTGTAAACAAAAAGACTTTACTGTTAGTTTGTAATTGTATATGCGTGTTGGGGATACCCTTTTGTGATTTATCAACGATTTTACCATTCCATGTAAAAACATTATCTTGAGCATAGTTGTTTAGAGAAAGTAATAGAATGAGCGTTAAAAATTTTGTTTTCATTTGATGATTTTTTAAAAAATAGGCAAAGGGGAATACCCTCTGCCTATTTGGTTGTGTTAGCAAGCGACAAATACTCCTTCTTGACTATGCCACACCAAAGGAAACCAAAGCACATTGTAAGAAGAACAATTGACGCACCAACCGTAACCAACTCCTTCACAACTATCCTGATTCCATCCGAATATTTTGCCCCCTTGAATGGTTGTTAATTGATCATTATTTAATATCTTTTTCATAATGTTTAATTTTTAAGTTAATTTTTTAATAAAATTAGTTTTGTAAAAGTGTTCTCTTAGTTTGCCTTGTCGAGGCAATTAGCGCCTGTAGATCAGAGAAGCATCCGCAGGCGCTAAGCCTGTCAATGTTGTTCTTCCCAATAAACCATATATAATCGCTTGCATACGAAACCCGACTTACAGCAATTTTACCGCCCGCCGGAATAGACCTGACAGAATGGCATAAAACCTGACAAAATGTCAGTGGGGGGGGGGGTAAAACCATTGATAGTCAGCGAGTTATGAAAGTTTTTTGCCTTCATAACAACCTGATTCAAAGTATCCCTTATGTCATTAAGTATCTTCATACGCTGCAAAATTACAAAATTATTTTGATATAACCATATTTTTTTTTCATTTTTTTGTTTCTACTTCGATTTGGATTAAAAGTTTATACTTATTATCTGTAAGCCACTTATCTGCTGAAGCATGTGTAACGTCTTTTGGCTTAATCCGCTGCCAAATAGAGTCATTATGTTCGAGAACATCTAAGGGAAGATAGAAATAGTTTTGTAGCGATTTGTTGGATAACGTCTTTTTTGTAACTCCCAGAGGCATAAAAGTCGGTACTATTCTTGGTTGTTTTTCATTCCTATATGTAAGCTCTGCGCTTTTTTGTGTTATATAACCATTGTCAATGTAAAAACTTAAAGGTAACATTTCTATTACAACATATATCCCATTTTGGGGCATTTTGTAGTAAAATGAAGACAAGTCAATATTAACCCAATGTTGTTCATCCGATTTCATAGCTGCAATCAATGTATCGGTCGTAATTTCGTCTTCAAAAAAAGATTTTCCGTCATACAAGCGTAAACGAAAAGGCATGTATTCTGTCGCCTCCATAGAACTTGGGGAAGATTCTACATAAACTTTTACAGATAGAATATTTTCCTGTGATTTTTTAGAATTTGGAATGAATAATGCTCTTTTTTGAGAAGGAAAGTTGGACGTAAAGCCGTATTTTGGGCTTAGATTACCTAATGTAATATAGTCCACATGTGAACGAATCGTTACTTCACTTAACAAAATGTTACTTCCTTCAAGTTGAATGATTGAACGATTCGCAACTTTCTCAATAGTTGTTCTAAACGTTTTATAGCCCATAGATGAAATAATGACAGAGTCCGAGTTTTGGCTGTTACCATACATAATTTCGACAATGCCCTCTGTGTTGCTTGTGAACAAAAAGATTTTCTCATTAGCATTAAGTTGTACGTGTACGTTAGGGATACTCTCGTTGTTTTTATCAACGATTTTGCCGTTCCATGTAAAAATATCATTTTGGGCATATAGATACGCCGACAGCCAAAGAAAAGCAGATATACAAATTAGTTTTTTCATCTTCCAACAAAAATAAGGTAGGGAAACTAATGTTCCCTACCTGTATTGATACTAACAATTAAAATTACCTTCTAAAGGCCATGATAACCAAAATGTGTAGTATGAACAATCTGTACATAAATCGCCTACTCCTCCAGGACCTCCGGATATATATACCTTTGTAGCGCATTCTTTTCCAAAAAACTTGCCCCCTTGAATGGTTGCTAATTGATCGTTATTTAATATCTTTTTCATAATGTTTAATTTTTAAGTTATTTGTTTAATAAAATTAGTTTTGTAAAAAGTGTTCTCTTGGTTTGCCTTGTGCGAGGCAATTAGCGCCTGTAGATCAGAGAAGCATCCGCAGGCGCTAAGCCTGTCAATGTTGTTCTTCCCAATAAACCATATATAATCGCTTGCATACGAAACCCGACTTACAGCAATTTTACCGCCCGCCGGAATAGACCTGACGAATGGCATAAAACCTGACAAAATGTCA
>BNXT01000204.1 GCA_025999775.1 Bacteroidia bacterium
GACTAAGAGTGTAATATATCTTAATGTGTTTTTCATTTCTTTAGTTTTATTGTGTTAATAACTCCTTACAAGCTTACATTGATACCGAGCGTGTAATTCAATGGTTGTGGATACGTACCAGCTTGGCTACCTAATAACCCTGCGTCCGGTTCCCATCCGCGATAGGTGCGAGAAGTCATCGTATAGAGGTTATCCACAGAGAAGGAAACTCTCGCCTTCGTCAGTTTAGCCTTACTTACAATGGCACGCGGAATGGTATAGCCTATGGATAATGATTTTATACGTAGGTAAGAACCATTCATCAAATAACGCGACGATATAGCATTGGCGGCGTTGTTACTTGAATTATCTCTTGTTAATTTAGGTACATCCGTAACCTGTCCGGGTGTTGTCCACGCATTATCATACACATAGTATCTTGTAACAAACGTAACGCCCCTAAATCCGTCATTTTCAAAATAACGTGTATCATTGGAATAGTATTGCGAACCTATGTTGTAAAAGAAATTGGCGGAGAAATCAAATCCGAAGAACTCCACGCGGGTATTGAATCCGCCGTAGAAATCAGGGTAGCGAGCGCCCAGTATTTTTGACGGCGCTAAGTTGTAATTCGTAGTACGCGTACCGTCTGCCAAGTACCATGATGGTAAGCCCGTAGCCGGATCAGCGCCTGCCCATTCCGGCAGTTTGAACACTTGATACGGACCGCCTTCGTAAATCACAGCGAGCGAACCGGACGGAATCGTATCGGGTGAACCGTCATCTTTTTTCAGACCAAGGTCAACAATTTTGTTCTTGTTAGCGGCAAAATTAGCGCCGACAGTCCATGCGACGTTTTTGTTTTTATACACCAGAGCTGTTAACTGAAGTTCGACGCCGGTATTGGACAGCGATGCAAAATTAGTCATCATAGTCAAAAATCCAGTGGTACGAGAAACCGGTTTAGCATAGAGCATATCGGTAACAAGTTCGTGATAGAAATCGGCTTCAAAGGTTACTCTATCAAAAACAGAGAGTTCAACACCCACATCGAATTTGTTCTTTTCTTCCCATTTCAGTGTCGGGTTAGATATTTGTGATGGGTATAAGCCGGTAATAGTGCTATACGGTGTAGAAGCATACGTACCGCGAGCCGCATACCATCCGAAAGGTTGATTACCGGTAACGCCGTAACTTGCACGCAAGGTGAGGTTATCCAACCAACTTTTAGTACTTGACATAAACTCTTCTTGACTGATGCGCCATTTAGCGCCGACAGACCAGAATGTACCCCATTTGTGGTTGGCGCCAAAACGAGAACTTGCATCCCTGCGCAAACTTGCAGAGAGATAGTACTTGTCTTTCAAATCATACTCGACATTGCCAAAAAACGATAGTATAGAACTATACCCTATACTCGACGAACCATCTGAACTTGCAGAACCTAACAATTCCTGAAATATTGGATTCGGAAAACCTTGATCCGAGGAGTAAATATATTCTTCCGTATGTTTTTGAGCTTCCTGTCCTATCAAAACATTGAAGTGATGCACATCATTCAATGTAGGTATCCATTGCAGGGTATTTGCGATGTTTTGTACGGTGTAGGTCGTAAGTTGCTTCTGTATCAGACCGCCCATGCTAATACCTTGCGGATTAACCGTTGCAGACCAATAATCTTTTTCGTCAAGCAGTGAATAGTCGGCGGCTAAACGTGTTTGCCAAATAAGATTGTCCAGAAAATTGATCCTTAAATAGGGTGCAACCTGCATTTTTGTTGTCTTAGCGTTATGGTAATTCGGACTATCATCCTGAGCAATAGCCACAGCGTTGTATTTCTGATTATTTGTGTTCAGGTTCCAACTTCCATCCGGATTCTTCACCGGTTCGGTGGGTAAAGCGGATGCAGCGCCCCAAATAGGGCTTGCATAAGCCGTTGAACCGGAGGTTTGTTTTTGCAAGGCATAAGCAGCAGTAACATTAGCGCCGAAAACGACCCATTTATTGGCTTTATAGTCCACATTTAAACGTGTGGAAAGACGATCGTAGCCCGTTCCGATGACAAAATTATCCTCAGTAAAATAGCCTACGGATGCGTAATAGCTTGTTTTGCCGGAAGAGCCGTTAGCCGACAAGCTGAGGTCGGTGATATTGCCCGGACGCGTGATTTCTCTCCACCAATCCGTATCATAGCCCGTGTGAACAACATTATTCAGCGATTCCAAGTATGTCCAAATTTGATTATCGGTCGCAGTTTTATAGTCAGCGGAGTTTTTGACCATTCTAAAGGCTGCGTCTTCCCAGTCCGCTGCATTCAGTACTTTATCTCTATGCTTAATTATCGGCGATGTACTAAGTCCCTGTTTAAAACTAATATTTAAAGAGCCTTGTTCGGTACCACCTTTTTTGGTGGTGATTACAATGACGCCATTGGATGCACGAGCGCCGTAAATAGCTGTAGCGGACGCATCTTTAAGTACCGAGATGCTTTCGATGTCTTCCGGACTCAGCGCTGCCAAAGGATCGGAAGAAAAGCTTCCTGTTATATCTTGGTTGGCATCTGTCCAGCCGGACATGTTGTGAGAGATCGTAGGTACACCGTCAATAACGTACAGAGGGGTTGAACTTGCATTGATAGAACCGATACCACGAAGACGTACCGTAGAGGTCGAACCGGGTTGTCCGGAGCCATTGCTGACCTGCAAACCGGGGACTGCGCCTTGCAGTGCGTTTATAACGTTTGCCTCCGTGTTGCGTTTAATGACTCTATCGTCAACATTGGTGGCAGATCCGGTGAAAGCCACTTTTTTACTGACACCGTAGCCGGTTACAACGACGGCATCCAAGCCTACAGCGCCGGTTGACATATCCACGTCAATGGTGGTATTGCCCCCAATGGCAATAGTTTTGGTAGCCATACCGGTGAAACTGAATACTAAATGGGTAGCATCCTCTGGGAGGGTCAGAGCATACTGCCCGTTAATGTCGGTAGCTGTTCCGACAACTGGGCGACTGCCTTGCACAACAACAGAAACGCCCGGTATGCCCTGCTTGTCATCAGCGCTTACTACGGTTCCTGTAACTGTTCGTTGCGCTTGCAAGATTGA
>BNXT01000205.1 GCA_025999775.1 Bacteroidia bacterium
ATACAACGGAAGAAATTCACAGATATTTTACAGAAAGAGGAAACAAATTGTGGTTAATTTATACCTCGTCAAAATTCAAAAATCCAAATAGTTTCAATAATTATCCAAAATTAAAAGCACATTTAGATAGATTTACCCAAATTATCACTTCGGATAATAAACCATACGGATTGCATAGAACTCGGGAAGAAAAATATTTCATTGGAGAAAAAATAATTGTTATAAGAAAATCGGTTGGGAATCCTATTTTTTCCTATTGCGATTTTGATTGTTATGTTTCACAAACATTCAATATTATAAAAACAAAAAAATGTAATCTAAAATTTTTATTAGGGCTACTAAATTCAAGATTAATAGCATTTTGGCTAAAAAGCAAAGGAAAAATGCAGGGCAATAATTATCAATTAGATACCGAGCCATTAATGCAAGTTCCTATTAAAATTCCTGAAAATCAACAACCAATAATATCTTTGGTGGAACAAATCCTGCAATCAAAAAAGCAAAATCCTACAACGGACACTTCCGCATTGGAAAAGGAAATCGACAAATTGGTTTATGAATTATATGGATTGACAGAGGACGAAATAAATATAATTGAAAGGTAAATTGCAATCAAAACAAACTCCCCATTAACTCCTTTTGCGGATGAAAAGTCCCAATAATCATAAACGGATTTCTGGACGGGAAATGATGGACTTGTGATGTTCCAAGAAACAAGTGCAAATCTTTTGTTTTGGCGAAGTCATCAAAATATTTTTTGCGGACATCGGCAACAGCTTTCGCTTCATCGCCTTCGTATTTAGCAAGGCAATTCCAATATAACTGCCCGATTTCCCAGTCTTCAATCATAAGTTGACTGTCCTTAGCTTGATTATCTTCAAATACATAAGAAAATTTATAGGGAAGTTTACGAACCACTTCAAACGGATTCTCCGGATGTTCAAATAAATTTCCTTGACGGCGTTCCGCATCCAATTTGGCTAATTTGTTTTTATCCCATTCACGCTCGGTTTGTTCAATTGTAAAATCTAATATCTTTGATGGCTTAAAAACGGCTAAGGACGTACAAATGTTTTTGTTATGCGCTTCGGCTATCAGTTCCGATAAATTGTAATACACTTTACCTACAACAAACTGTTTCCGTTCAGCCCAATTATTGTTTGTGTCGAGATGTCCTACTATCTTAATTTCACTATCGTGAGAATAAGGGCGATAACTTTCCGGTCTAAAATCACTGTCGTTTTTGACCAAATCCAATTCTATCCAATCATATTTTTTGTATTGTTCATTATAGGATTTCTTACGAAATTGAATAGGATATATGCGAACCCAAGTGCCATCTTCCCGAAAGCCTGCGGTACAAACCAATTCTTCGTATTTGGAAGAAATTGCAGGATAAGTTTTTACCGTTATCAATACTTTGGTTAGTGCCATTTTAAATATGTTTTAGTTCATATTCAAATTCGGGTAAATTGGCAATTGCCTCTGCTAAATGTTTGCGGTGGCATTGGCTAATATTTGCCTCAAAACAAGTCAGAGCAATGCGCTGTTGCTTTTTGAGTAAATCCAAAATAGCGTATTGAGTTGGTTGTGTCTTTGGAAGATTATTGTTTCTGTAATCTGTGAACAGTTTATCATAATCTGCCTGCGTATTCAATTCTTGGCGTTGTTCCGATTGTATGCCCACTTCGGGGAAATGCACATATTGTATTCCTATACTTTCACAGTAGCGTTTGAGTTGGCTTTTACTAAATCCGTATTTCATACTTAACGGATTATTTCGGACATCAACCAAAATCTTTACATCATTTCTAATTAGCCGATTCAAATATTCTTCCAACGAAATACCCTCATAACCAATTGTAAATAAAATCGTTTTGGCTGATTCAGGTTTGCTTTCAGTAACTTTTTCTAACTCGGTAGGCGAAAGAATATTTGTTGCGGTACTGTTGATAGCCCAATAGGGGAAATTAATATAAGTGTGTTTCATTAAAGCCTGCGTATCCATACGCCCATACCGTGCTTTAACTTCCTCTAAATACGCCTTGTCTTCTTGCTTAATAACTTTCAGATAGTCGGTTGTGTCATTTGATATAAAACTCTCCTTACATTCAGATAAAATGCCCTTCTGTGCCATTGCCGTTAAATCAGCATTAGCGGAATAGGAATAGCAACCATATTTATAGGGAATAAAATCATATTCCTTTTTAGCCTGCCGTTGGGCAAAAAGGAACAATAATTTTTGCAACCGAATCTTTTCCAATTCATTATCAAATAATTGTAGCAATGCCAATATGATTTTCCGTCTGTAAAACATGGTACAAAGGTACGATTTTTCATGAAATGATAATCAGTTTTCTTCTATTATTCTGATTTCTTCTTCCGTCAGCCCATATAACTCATATACCAACTTGTTTATTTCCGTTTCCAATGTTGATATATCTGCGGTGGGATTTTGCTTCCTTGATTGCAAAACTTGTTCCACTAAAGTTATTATCGGTTGCTGATTTTTAATAGAAATATTAGGAATGGGGATTTTCTCTAATTCGGTTGTATTGATAGGTAAAGCTCCACCTTGCAAATGTTGCATAGAGAACTTTTGTCTATACCAAAAATTGATTAATTTTGAATTTAATAAAGCAACACAAAAATATCCATTTAAATTTGCTTTAACTTGAATCACATTTACCTTACCGCCAAGAAAATGATTATTCTCAATGTAACACGCTCTTATTGTCTTTGTCATCCTACTTGTGTATATTACGTTTCCTTTTTGTTTCCGGATAGATTGCGTGCTATAACCAGTTTGATTGATAAATTTTTTTATTGGATTAATAAAATAATGTTGGATATCAGAAGCAGCAATAAAAGGAATTTTTGTATTGTCATTTAACAAGGTTAAAGTAGAAGAAGAAGCACAAAAAATACCATTACGTTCACAATAATCAATTAATTTTTTTGTTGAAACATTTTCTATTTTTTGTATTATTTCTGTATAATCACTAATGCAAACAGGTTCTGTTATAGGATTTGGTAAATATAAATTTCTGATTGGACACATTTCTGTTATTGAATCGAACTC
>BNXT01000206.1 GCA_025999775.1 Bacteroidia bacterium
CAACGAATTGCCACTGACTGCTGTAACCGAAGCAATAGTTAATGCCATTTGCCATCGCGATTATACGAGCAATGGCAGCGTTCAGATTGAATTGTTTAACAACCGTCTTGAGATTTGGAATCCGGGCTTATTTAAAAATGTATTTTCCCTATCTGCAAGAAAGTGGCAGCATAGTTCCAGAGTACGTCCTTACGGGTGATGTGGATGGTGTTGGTCATGTTACAAAATTAAAAATTTAAAGTTCTTCCATTCTACACCCGATTTCTTTGCCGGCAAAGGCAACACCCAAAAGCAACACCTTTTTGATAACTGGGTTTGTCGATTCGGTGGCTGAGCCTGTCGAAGCCCCATCATCAAAGCGTTCGGCATAATGCTTTTCTTTTATTTGCTTGATTGCCTTGTCCAATAAAGCGCTTATGTTTTCTTCTTGAACCTGAAACTTTACTTCGGCAATAACCATACATTCTTTAATTTTCCACACCGCGTCAATCCGTCCTTTGTTTGTATTTACCTCGCCCGCAACATCAAAACCGAGCAATTTGAGCCACAACAGCAATAAAGAGTGATAATATGCCTCCTTGCCGATATGCAGTTGATAAGGGATATTTGCCAGCATTTCTCGCAAACTTTTTTCCAACCCCACGGCGTCATTATCCAAAAGTTGCTTTTGCATACGCCGCATCAAAGCCGATTCTTGCCCCACAGGATAACGGCTGTAAGCATTCAAAAGGTACTGCAACAACGATTCTTTAACCTCCCGATTGGGCATCTCAAGCGTATATTGCGGCACTCCCTCAATAAGTTCTTTGTGTTTAATAGTCAAATAACCTGTTTGAAAAAGCAACGGTATCTCGCTAATTTCCTGCGGGTCAAAACTGTTAAATTCTGTCGCCTCTGCAACAATTGGCTCTAAAATCGAACTAAGCTGGTCGCGCTGCATCAGCAATTTGATTAAAAATGTAGGTGTACCGGTATTAAACCAATAATTTCCAAATTCCTTATTAGCAAATATCAGTAAGGTCGAAAACGGATTATAGATAGCGGTTTTCCCATCCCACGAATAGCCATCGTACCAACGGCAGATGCTTTCCATCGTTTCGGAACTTGTCATGCCCACATGCTTCGCTAATGCGGGCAGATATTCCGAAAAATAATGCTCCAATTCGGCTTGAGTATAACCACAAATAGTAGTATATTCTTCAAGCAACGTTATATCGCGAAGGTTGTTTAGCCCCGAAAAAATAGATACACCTGCAAATTTAGAAACACCTGTCAAAAAAACAAAGCGCAGATGTTCGTCAGTCGCTTTCAACACCTGATAAAATCCGTGTAATACCTCTTTGTTTGCTTGCATCACATCGGTGTTCGACATATTATCAAGTATTGCCTTATCATATTCGTCAATCAAAACAACTACTTGCCGACCGGTGGATTGATGTAACTTTGCTATTAATTCTGAAAACCTGCTGGGAAGCCCGGTGTTGCCGAGTATTATATCATATTTTGAAGCAGTATCTGTCAAAAAGCAAAACAATGAATCCGTCAACTCTTGAGGCGTAGTATTCGTTGTTTGTCCAAAATCAATCCGTATAACAGGATGATTTAACTGTGTCCAATCCACTTTATCTTGAATCCAAAGTCCATCAAAGAGTTCCTTCTGCCCTTTGAAAATCGCCTCCAGCGTGCTCACCAACAGCGATTTACCAAAACGTCGCGGGCGGGAAAGAAAAAACACTTGTCCGGATGTGATAAGGCGATGTATTGTTTCCGTCTTATCTACATAGAGGTAATCGCCTTCGCACAATTTCTCAAATGATTGTATTCCTATCGGTAAATTTTTCATGATATTCTCTTGTTTTTGATGATTTCTAAATTGTTAACCACCAACTGGAATCCTGTAGTTTCCAATTCCGTTACCACGCTCACCACGTAGGATACATTCCGCGCAAAGGAAGAATTAAAACCAAAATCCAGCAAACTCGCCAAGGCAATAATGGTGGAAAACTTAGCGAAGCGGTCTCGTGAGCTTGCGAACAACTTAGTCCATATCGCCACCGTTTCCTGCGAAAATGCCCTAAGAATAAGCGGCAACAGGATAATCCCCGCCCCTATCTGCAAAAAAGTGGCGGCGTAATTCCAGAGTACGTCCTTACGGGTGATGTGGACGGTGTTGGTCATTATTTTACTTTCACTTTCCAGTAGCCGCCTTTCGGGGATCCAATACGTTCTAACAAGCCTTTGGCTTTGAGTTTATCTATCGTTCGTTGAATGGTTCGTTCTGTCGTATTTATCTTATCTGCAATTTGTAATGCAGATACGTTGTTGTTCTTCAAAATTATCGCCAATACCAATTTTTCTCTATCATTTTCTACGACATTTTCTACGACATCTTCTACGACATCTTCTGTAACTTGTTCATCAATTTGTTTGGTATCTTGTGTTGTAATATCATTTTTCCACAGCACGACTCTAAAATCTTCTTCCTGATGAAATTCAGGCTCTTTTAAACCCAACGCCACACACTTGTTAATAATATCTTCGGTTCCGGTGCCTACCTTTTCTATGTAGCCGTTCCAATACATTGGGTCAGCAAGTAAAGGGTTGGTTGGCAGCGACTTGTGCGGCTCGTGCAGTTTTTGTACGGTTAATCCGAAGGGCAGTGTGCCGGGATTCCATATTTCTAATCGGTTGCGGAAGAGCATTACTTGAACGCTCGCATTGCTGGTGTAATCTCTGTGGCAAACAGCATTTACAATCGCCTCTTTCACGGCATCAAGCGGCAATTCGGGCTGGGTGGGCACATCGGCTGTTGCGCCTTCTGAGCGTGTGCCCACCCAATTGTCCACGCGGCTCATCACAAAACTTGTGGCTTGGTCAACCAATTCAAACACATCACCGCGATAAATTTGATAAGCAGGCATTGGTTTTTCAACTGCATTGCCATAAAATTGCGCACATTTTACTTCAGAGGTAATAAAATATTTTTGCGGTTTCTTGCCGAACAGCAAAATTGCCGCATTCGCTAACCGTCCATCATTATCTATCAAATCGAGATGTTTCAACAACCGTTCGG
>BNXT01000207.1 GCA_025999775.1 Bacteroidia bacterium
CTCAGCCTTGATTTTTTCTTTTGTTACTTTTCTTTTGTATCAAGACAAAAGGAAAAGTAAGAAGAAAAAGGCTATTGCCATAAAAGAAAATGAACAATAAAATATATCTTTTATTTTGCTGCTTTGAGTGCTGCTTGAGCTGCGGCTAAGCGTGCGATAGGTACACGGAAAGGCGAGCAACTCACGTAGGACAACCCATTTTTATAGCACAATTCGACCGACTTCGGGTCGCCGCCTTGTTCGCCACAGATACCAAGTTTGATATTCGGACGTGTGCTGCGACCGCGTTCGCACGCGATAGTAATCAACTCTCCGACACCCTTCGGGTCAATGGTTTGGAACGGATCATGGTCAAGGATCTTCTTGTCCAAATAATCGGGCAAGAAATTGCTGGCATCATCACGACTAAAGCCATACGTCATCTGGGTCAGGTCATTGGTACCAAACGAGAAGAATTCTGCCGTTTTAGCGATTCTATCAGCCAAGAAGCATGCTCTCGGTATTTCAATCATCGTACCGTAGAGGTAGGGCACTTTAACGCCAAATTTCCTGCTTACATCTTCGTAAATATCGTCCACAATCTTTTTGGTAATAATCAACTCACGTCCGCCAATCGTAACAGGTACCATGATTTCAGGTTTCGGTGTTTTGCCTTCTTTTACCAATTCGGAAGCGGCTTCAAACATAGCGCGTACCTGCATTTCAGTGATTCCCGGATAGGTAATACCCAGACGTACGCCACGATGTCCCATCATAGGGTTCGTTTCATGCAAAGCATCCACACGTTTAGCTACTTCATCTACCGTAATATTCAGCGCTTTAGCGACTTCCGCTTGTTTATCGGTTGTTTGCGGCGCAAATTCATGTAACGGAGGGTCTAACAACCGGAACGTAACCGGCAGTCCATCCATCGCTACCATCGTCGATTTCATATCCCTTTTAACAAACGGCGCTAACTCATCAATAGCTTTTTGACGCTCGGCAGTCGTGGAACTCAATATCATCTTACGTAAGATGAACAGCGGTTCATCGGAGCCTTTACCATAGAACATGTGTTCTGTACGGAACAAGCCTATACCTTCTGCGCCAAACGAGCGCGCTAATTTAGCGTCATCTGCATTATCTGCATTTGTACGAACACCCATCGTGCGGTATTTATCCACAATAGTCATGAACGACTGGAAACGCGGGTCTTCCGACGATTCCATAAGCGGTAAAGCGCCTACATACGCATGTCCTTTTGTGCCGTTAAGCGTAACAATATCACCTTCTTTTATGACAATATCGCCGCCTTTAACTTTGGCAATTTTAGTTTCTTCATTAACATCCAAAGTACCGGCTCCCACGATGCAGCATTTGCCCCATCCGCGAGCTACTAAAGCGGCGTGCGAAGTCATACCGCCCAACGCTGTTAAGATACCCACAGAAACACGCATACCGTCCACATCTTCAGGATTGGTTTCCTTACGAAGCAGAATCACTTTTTCGCCTTTTTTAGTCCATGCCACAGCGTCTTCGGCGGTAAAGACAGCCTTACCCACAGCAGCGCCCGGACCAGCTGGTAATCCTTTGCAAATCAATGTAGCAGCAGGCTCTGATTTAGGATCTACAATAGGATGAAGTAATTCATCTAATTGCGACGGGTCTAAACGCAATACTGCGGTTTTTTCGTCAATAAGTCCTTCTTTGAGCATATCCATTGCCATATTCAATGCGGCGGTACCTGTACGCTTACCAACACGACATTGCAGCATGTACAACTTACCTTCTTGTATAGTAAACTCAATATCAAGCATATCGTGGAAATTCTTTTCCAATCCTGCACGAATATCGGACAGTTCTTTGTACAGTTCCGGCATTTGTTCTTGTAAAGACGGAAGATGCTGGTTTTGAGCGTTTTTAGTATCGTTATTGAGTGGGTTTGGCGTACGAATACCGGCTACCACATCTTCGCCTTGAGCGTTGATAAGCCATTCGCCGTAGAAGCTGTTCGTACCAACGGCGGGGTCGCGTGTAAACGCTACGCCTGTAGCCGAGCTTTCACCCATATTACCAAAGACCATAGCCTGTACGTTAACGGCAGTACCCCATGAATCAGGAATACCCTCAATACGACGATAGGATACGGCTTTTTTACCATTCCAGCTTTTGAAAACCGCTTGGATAGCGCCGACTAATTGTTCTTTAGCATCATCCGGAAAGGCTGTGCCCAAAACTTCTTTGATTTTCTTTTTAAATTCTTCTGCCAAAAATTTCAGGTCATCGGTACTCAGTTCCGTATCTGACTGTAACCCTTTCTTTTCTTTGTAGTCGTTGAGCATCTCGTCCAATTGGCGACGGATACCCTTGTCTAAGCCTTCGGCTTTATCCATAACGACGTCGGCATACATCATAATCAGACGACGGTAAGAATCATAGACAAATCGAGGGTTGTTAGTTTTCTTAATTAAGCCGTTGAGTGTAGCCGAGCAAAGACCGATATTGAGGACGGTATCCATCATACCGGGCATGGAACTGCGAGCGCCGGAACGTGCAGAAACTAAAAGAGGATTCTCGGAATCCCCATACTTCATACCCATTAAACTTTCTACTTTTGCCATACCTGCCCATACTTCGTCCATGACGCCTGCGGGTAATACGCAATTATTAGCGTAATAATCGGTACAACATTCTGTTGTGATAGACAGACCTGCCGGAACGGGTAAACCTAAAAGGCACATCTCGGCGAGGTTAGCACCCTTACCACCTAATAATTCTTTCATGTCCGCTTTGCCTTCGGCTTTTTTCCCGCCGAATTGGTAAACATACTTTTTTGACATCGTTTTGTTTATTTCGTTAATTTAACTTTGTGTATATCTGTACTCGGCAGGGGATTTGAACCCCTATTTTCAGATTGAGAATCTGATTACCTAACCCTTAGTAGAGCCGAGCAAATGATGATCATCCCATTTTGCGGTGCAAAGATACAAAAAAATAATGAATAATCAGGGCAACCGCATCAAAATTCCGTAAAAAAATCTTACTTTTGCTCCTTGATATGGAACATAGTATAGAATATTACAT
>BNXT01000208.1 GCA_025999775.1 Bacteroidia bacterium
TGCCACACATAATCCTGCATACAGAATATCCATTATGAAACCGTTCTCTATCACATCGTTCAAGTACAAATTGCAAGCGGTTGGCAAGCGATTCCCGATTGCTATACTACTCTTAACAGTTCTATCGGGTTTTTTATGGAGTGTAATCTGGGAATCCACCGCTGGTTGGGATGGGCACATTTTGAAATTATTTTCGATTTTTCTGCCAATCGGAGTCATTGTTAGTGTTGTGGTAACCTTGGGCTTAGAAAATGTTGTCAAACGCTTGTGGCAGTATATACTAAACATTGTGGCGCTGTTATTATGGGGCAGTTACTGTGACTTTCTGACTGCAGTAGATACGATGTATTTTGATGTCGGTATGCAAATTTTCATTATCTGTGCGGTGTTTGTTGCCTCGATATTCTATATCTCGTTCCTTAAAAAGGGACAGGATGCCGAATTTTGGATATTTTCCAAAAAACTTGTTGTTCAGATAGCTTGGTCAGGTTTAATATTGGCTATTCTGTATGCAGGATTATGTGTGGCATTGTTTTCCGTAGAGAGTTTGTTTTATATTGGCATTGGTGAAAGAGTTTATGCGAGCTTCGCAATAATTTGTTGTTGGCTTACGGCTATCTACCTATTGGCAAACATCCCCGACAAAGTGGAGAAACACAATACTCAACTGCCCTCCTATTGGGCATTAAAGATACTAGGAATGTATGTATTGTTGCCTATTTTGGGGATATACCTACTGATATCATATACCTATATTCTTCAAATTATCATCACTTGGCAACTGCCTAACGGATATGTTTCTACGTTGGTGTCTATATTATGTATAGTTGGCTTGCTTACCATAGCGCTATTGTACCCAAATTGCTTGAAAAAAGAAAACAAGGTAGTAATGTTTGTGTCGCGCTATTTTGGGTTATTGGTATTACCCCTGCTTGTTTTGATGTCTGTTGGTATATTCAGGCGTATCGGCGACTACGGCATCACTATCAACCGCTGTTATATGTTGGTACTCAACCTTTGGTTTTACGGCATTTTTATTTACCTCTTTATTGCCAAATCGCGATCTATCCGATGGATTTTGATCTCGCCTACCCTGATTTTCCTGCTCGTTTCGATAGGACCTTGGCGTATCTCCAATGTAACAAAACACGTTATATCCAACAAATTAGAGAAAACACTGCACCAATTAAACTTCCCGAAAGACGAGAACATGTCGCTAACCGACTATACACAATTCTTTGAGCAGGTAGATAAACAACAGATAACCGATATTAGGACGTCCATTGACTATCTCATTAAGACGTATGGGAGAGATCGTATCCCACCCTATCTTCTGACTTGCCGCAATGTGATGACCGATTTACGGTTGAATAACGATGAAACGACAGTTACAGAACCCTCTACAGTTACTGTTAAATGGTTTGATTATACAGTGAAAGATATTAAACTTTCAAATATACAGAAATACAACAATTTTATTGATTTAGAATATGATCGTTATGATGTAGAAGGACAGATTTTTATTGACAGCGATGATAAAAATTTAAGTATTGAGATTTATCAGGATAACAGAAACTTTCATATTCCTGCTTATCGGCATATAGTTAGTATGTTGGAAGCAATGGAACAGACGACAGGTAATATCTATTTTTCAGATACAAATGAAACTATAGTAATTAAGGGCATTAACTATGTACTCTACATCAAGGAAGTCAGCGGGCGGTATGATGTAACAGAAGATAAATTAGAAATTCATACTTTGAAGGGATTTTTATTTTACAACTAATTTTCTAAAAGCCACTTCCAAATAGGAATGACTTTTATTGTTTTGTCACCAACTTCCAATGTTTTTTCTTCTTCGTATGTAATTATTAGCAAATGCTCACATTCTAACACTTTTGAAATTTTCTCTAATGCCCCAACTTCTCTGTCAAAAGTGCTGTCTGCTTTGTCAAGATTGTAACAAACTTGAATAGCGGTTTTTGTTTCGGGAATGTAAAAATCTATTTCAACATTTTGATTGTAAAAAAACACCGCATTTTCACGCCCAAATTTTCGCAAAAGAGTTATTGCTACAAGATTTTCTAACAGAGCAGTATTTCCGTCAAGTAAAAAAAGATTAAGAATACCGTTATCCGTAAAGTAGTATTTCGGATTTGTTTCTTTCTCTACAAGTTTGCTTGCAATATTTTGAACAGGCAAAATAAGCCACGCATCTTTTGCATAATCAAGGTATTTTATAACCGTGTTTGTCCCAATTTTAGAACCGGCAGAAGATACAATATTCGCCAAACGACTGTGAGAAATCGGTGTTTTTATGCTTTCCGCCAACTTTTTGAACATTAATTTCAAAGCAAAAGTATTATCAACTGAATGACGCGCTACAATATCGCCCAAAAATATTTTTTGATAAATGCTTGTCAGATAATTTCTTTTTGTTGACAGCGTTGCGCCTTCCGGAAATCCGCCAAAATGAAAATAATCGTTGAATTTTCTTGCAACTTCGGCTCTCCCTTTGGTTGAAAATAATGTTTTTTGGTCAAACTTTACACTATTTGCGTTCAAAAATTCCGCAAAATCGTAAGGAAAAACATTCACGGCAATATATCTGCCGCCGAGTGTTGACTGAATTTCAGAACTCAACATCTTAGCATTACTTCCTGTAATGTAAACGCTGTGCTTACTATCGGCAAGACGGCGGGCAAATTTTTCCCAACCGTCAATGTTTTGAATTTCATCAAGAAAAAGCATCGGTTTTGTATCGTACATTTCTAAGTGAACTTCAAGCAAAAGATTCAAATCTTCAAGTTTCATTCCTGTTAAACGCTCATCCTCAAAGTTGATATACAGCATTTCGTTCCAACCTGTACCCGATTTTAGCAGTTGCTGAATATGCTGATATAACAAAAATGATTTTCCTGCACGACGAATGCCTACAAAAACATAATTTCCAAATTCCTCGTAATTAAAATTACGCTCAATCACTTGATAATTAGAAAT
>BNXT01000209.1 GCA_025999775.1 Bacteroidia bacterium
GCGATTCCCCCTTTTAATTCGTTATTATTTTTCTTGACACAACCTCGCCGTTGTCATTTATTCTTACAATAAATATTTGATTTTTTGGCAAATCAACCGTTATAGAGGCGCAATTAATCTTGCCCCTGCGGGCAAGAACCACCTTGCCGAACAAATCGTAAATCCGTATTTCTGCATTTTCCGAAATGTTTTTGAAATGCAAGGCATTGTCGTAATAAAACACATCTTTATCGTTTTTTTTTACATCAAAAATGCCTGTGCTGGTTTCCATTTTTCCCCAGTTCCACGCCCGCAACGATTGCACTTGCGTGGCGCCACCTTCGGCAAAAACTTCCACATCGTTAGCGTTGTTGTCTGTTGCAAAAATGCGCACGGAAGCCGCCCAAGTGTCGTTTACGAACAAATCCAAAATGGAATGGTCGAGGAAAGCGTGAATTTTCAGCGATTCGCCTGCCGAAAAGGTTTTGGGCAAAACCTGACTGTAAATGCCGTCGAAAGTCCCCGCATCCTGTATGTGCCGCGGAATACTTGTGGCATCAACCGTTATTTTATTGGTCGATTTTTCGTAGAATATTTTGATTGCCGCGCTGCCGTTTTTCCGCAGGTTGAAACCGAATTTTTGAGCAGAATTTGACGAAATGGTAAAAATTCCTTCCACTTCAACCGCTTTGCCCGAAACGGGATTTAATGATTGTGCGCCGTTTAAGTTGATATTTGTTTGATTGAATACGTTTGTTGTGCTGCGCGGGAAAACCATATCGGTAGCAGGCTTTTGTACAAGATTGTTTTGCGCATCAAGCGACCACTCGCGCGGCAGATTATAAGTTCCAGCCCAACCTCGCTCATACATATAATTTCCCGAAGTCATGTCAGGCACAATTCCTATAGCGACGGTTTTTCCGTTGTTTTTGGTAATGGAAGGCGAAAGCAAACCAAAACCGTGGTGCGAAAAATTGCCCAAATCCAACTCTTTCGGGAATTGTGAAGTGGGACTGAATGTGCCATTGGCATTTATCGTACCCACCCAGTACAGACATTCCACACCACTTGCCATTCCGAGCGGCGTAACCACAAACAGCCATTTGTTCGCTTCCATTTCAACAATGTAGGGCATTTCCCAAAATGTACCGTAACTTGTGTTTGGCGACTGGAAAAACATGGCGCCGTCATTCGACCAAGTGTTGTTTGCCGCATTGTAGCGGTGCAAAGTAGCCGCGCCTCTGCCGCCTTTATTCGTGCCGACAATCATATAGATATTGCCATTTGCTTTGAAAACGCAGGGGTCGCGGAAATCGTCGTCAAGCCCCGCAGGACGTTGCGGAACAACCTGCCCGTTTTTTGTCCAAGTGTGCAAATCATCGCCGTCGGGCGTTGCCATTGCCATACTTGCCTTTGCAAAATCAACACCTGTGTAAAATATGGTCGGTCGTCCGTAGTTAAAATTATCGTCTTTGAAAATGCAACCCGACCATATCCCTTTAATATCATAGGGTCTGTCGTTGTGTAGAACGGGTAGTTCTTCCGTCCAATTTACCAAATCGGTACTTGTTATATGTCCCCAAACAATCCGCCCCCAATATGCGCCATTGCCGTTTTTCTGAAAAAACAAATGCCATTTTCCGTTGTGGAAAATCAAACCGTGAGGCTCATTTGTCCAAGCTGCCGCAGGCATTCCACGGAAAAGCGGACGCTGAATTTCATTTTCAAAACGCGAGGCGGGGATGGCTAAATTTGCAGTATTTTCAGGTGTTGGCGTAGTGGTTGGCGCAGCAAGTTCACCCGAATAAACCTTGATTTCGTCTATCAATCCGCAAACGGTATTCAGGTAAAAATTGCCGTTTTTAATATCGTTGTAGGATTTACCTATAATAAAAGGTGTGCTGCCGACAGAAATTGCCGAGCCTGAAATTGTTGTTTGTCCGGTTCGTATTCCGTTGTGGTAAAGCGTGATTTTATGATTTGCCACATTCACAACCGCCTGAATGTGTACCCATTCGTAAAGCGGAAATTTTACGCCCGCCATACAACTGTACAAGTTTCCGTCAATATACACCTGAAATCCATACTCGCCGCGCGTATTTACTACGAAAGCAAAGCCCGAATTGGCAGCTGTTTTCAGATTTCCGGCGATAATGGTATAGTCGGTATTGTTGCCATCCGTGTTCATCATCGGGTAGTTTTCCATCGCCGCCCATAATTCCATTGAAATTGCCTGATTGCTCAAATTATTGACGTTGATTTGTGCATTAACGAAAGTAGAATTTCCGTCGAAACGCAATGCTTGCCCCACCGCGCCTGCGATATTTTCGCGCACGGGGCGCACTTGTTCCACAGTAAAGGATTTATTGGCAACAATTTCTGATATTTTTGTGTCGGTGTTAATTTCCATTGGAAAATGGGCGACAAGTGCCAATCCCTCTTTTTGCGGTCTGCTTTGTCCACAAGTCGAACAAGCCCCGTTGCTTTCCGTAACAATTCCGCTCACGTTTTGAGCTACGGACATTACCGTTGCCGTAAAAAACAGCATAATGATTGTTAGAAACTTTCTTGTCATCGTATTACATTTTTATTTTACGCTGCAAAATTAGGGACAATTTTGAGGTCAGACTATAACAAATCTTGCAAATGCTATCAAAAATCTTGCATGAACAAAAAAAATGAGCCACCACCAACCCGCTTGCCGTTAGGTAAGCGACCAAATCAAACGCGCAATTGTCTGAACCTTGATTTTCATAAGATTACAAAGATTAACAAGATAATACAGAATTGAGAGTGGAGAATTGAGAAATTTAGACACGCCACATATTGTTCATTATTTAGTGTTGGCATAGTAGATTTTGCGTTAAGCGAAGAAGTTTGTAGAGGCGTAAAAATGCAAACTGTTTGAGCAGGCGTAGCCTGTGAGTTTTTGCATTTTAGCCTCGTAAAACTGCGTAGTAGCAAAATATACTTAGCCTTGATTTTTTCTTTTGTTACTTTTCTTTTGTATCA
>BNXT01000210.1 GCA_025999775.1 Bacteroidia bacterium
TCAGGAATATAAGGGTTGCTTATGTTGAGTGTTGAGTGCTGAGTGCTGAGTGCTGAGTGCTGAGTGCTGAGTGCTGAGTGCTGAGTGCTGAGTGCTGAGTGCTGAGTGCTGAGTGCTGAGTGCTGAGTGCTGAGTGCTGAGTGCTATACAAAGATAGCGATAAATCCCTTACTGTGCAAGGATTTGCGGTGTTTTTTATGAACAAGTTATTAACCATTGTTTTAGGGTTCAAAAATTTCGAGGGCAAAGTTACGAAAAAAATTTTAAATACCCACCAATTTTTTTTAACCTTTTAACCAAAATACACCCATTTATTTCGATATTTTTTGTAAATTTGCAAATTATACATCTAATCTTCAGTGATCTATGAAACTAAAGCTCTCTTATCCAATTGTTGCAGTCCTTATGGCGCTGATTGCAACTTCGTGTGTACCAAATAAGGACACAGCCATTATTGATAAACCGGTTGTTAGCGTTGTTAATGGGCAACTGACCCCTGAAATCCTGTGGGCGTTTGGACGCTTGGGCGGGATGGCGGTGTCACCGGATCAGCAACATATCGCATATACCGTAACCTACTACGATGTTGCGGCTAATAAAGGCAATGCCGAAATGTATGTTATGAATGCCGACGGCAGTAACGTCCAGCGGCTCACAACAACCGCAAAAAGTGAATCCAATCCCGTATGGATAGACGATTATACCCTTGCGTACCTGTATCAAGGACAAGTACATATAATTCTGGCTAAAGGTGGTACAGGCAAGCAAATCAGTACGTTTGAACGACCCATCGAAGAGTTCTCACTATCGCCTGACCGAACAAAAATACTGTATGCTGCGACTTTGGACATACCACGGACACAACCCCAATTATTTGAAAATTTGGATAAAACCACTGGACGCGTCATTGAAGATTTATCGTATCGCCACTGGGATAGCTGGGTGGATGAATACCCCCACTTGTTCGTAGCGGATTTTAACACGCAACAACTCACCGTTGGTACGGATTTATTAGCCAATGAACCTTTTGAAGCGCCGATGCGTCCATTTGGCGGATTAGAACAAACCGGATGGTCGCCCGATAGTAAAACAATTGCCTATAGCTGCCGCAAGAAGACCGGTAAAGACTATGCGGTATCTACCAATTCCGATATTTATCTGTACGACCTTGCCAGCAAAAGTACGGTCAATCTTACTGACGGCATGCCGGGTTATGACATGAACCCGCGCTTTTCGCCCGACGGTAGCCTCATCGCTTGGGAAAGCATGGAACGTGACGGCTATGAAGCAGACCAAGTACGGCTCTTCACCTTAGATTTGGCAACACAGTCAAAGACCTATCGCACCTCTCATTACGATTCTGATGCTACCAATCTGCTGTGGAGCGCCGACGGTCAATCTATCTATTTTCTAAGTCCGTGGCATGCTTCAGTGGATATTTACAAATTAGACTTAGCCACCAATGAGGTAGTACGTATTTCAAACGGATTCCATGAATATACCTCGCTTGACCAATTAGGCAATGACTTTGTAGGCATCCGCATGACTTCCGCTATGCCTCCAGAAATTTTTAGCGTTTCCCCTACCGGCGTGGAACAACAGCTATCGCACATCAATACGGACTTATTAAGTCAATTGAAACTCGGAAAAATCGAAGAACGCTGGATAAAAACCACCGACAACAAGGATATGTTAGTCTTGGTAACGTATCCGTACAATTACGATTCCTCTAAGGTATATCCTGCGCTGCTGTATTGCGGTGGAGGTCCGCAGTCGATGGTCGGTCATTTTTGGAGTTATCGCTGGAATTTTCAGATGATGTCTGCCGGCGGGTACGTGGTGGTAGCGCCCAATCGTCGGGGATTACCGGGTTTTGGTAAGGCATGGTGTGAACAAATCAGTGGCGATTATGGTGGTCAAAACATGAAAGATTACCTGTCCGCAATTGATGCGCTATCCAAAGAACGCTTTGTGGACGCTCAACGCTTAGGTTGCACCGGAGCCAGCTATGGCGGCTTCTCCGTGTATTGGTTAGCCGGTCATCATAACAAACGATTTAAAGCTTTTCTCGCTCACAACGGCATGTTCAATTTTGAACAACAGTACTTGGAAACAGAAGAACTGTGGTTTGCAAATTGGGATTTAGGCGGACCCTATTGGGATAAAAATAACAAAATAGCGCAAAACTCGTATGCTAATTCACCCCATAAGTTTGTTGACAAGTGGGACACGCCACTTTGTGTTATACATTCGGAATTTGACTACCGTATTGTAGCATCCCAAGGCATGGCTGCTTTCAATGCCGCTCAACTGCGTAATATTCCAAGCCGGTACCTCTATTTCTCGGATGAAAATCATTGGGTATTAAAACCTCAAAATTCTGTGCTGTGGCACCGTAATTTTCTCAACTGGTTTGATACCTACTTGAAATAACACAATGGCTTTTTCACTCAAAAGAGCGGGTTCAAAATTAACATCCAAAGACTACGCCATTGCACTGAAATACGGTCTATGGACAGGATTTTTGTTCTGTGTATGTTCTATAGTTCTATATCTACTACACCATCAACAAGGGCAATTACACACGTGGGGACACGATGGCATACTGCTTGTCATGATGATTGCAGCGTGTTTGCATTACCGCCGAAATAAAGATAACCTGCCTATACGCAAAGCTTTCTTGTTGTGTTTCTGTGTCGGTATCATAGCCTCTGCAATATTCCTTGTATGGATTGTTTGTTATGCCACATTGATACAGCCCGATACGGTTATGATGTACATCAACCACCAACAGCAGTTAATTGAACAAACAACACTATCGGACATTGAAAAACATCAACAAACGGTGGTTTTATATCAAGCTACGCCCTGGTTGCTTGCTGTCAAAACAGCCCTTGAAATAGGACTTATAGCTACTTTCGGAGGATTGTTTATATCTATTTTTTGCAAATATGAACGACCGAATAATAAAACATAAT